>DAOUBN010000064.1:0-4557 GCA_034432815.1 Anaerolineae bacterium
ACCTTCCACAGGGGGAAAAGCGCCGGCTTCGCCCCGGGACTGGGCGCAGAGCTGGCCGGCATCCTGCTCTGGTCCGTCGCTATCGCCCAATACGGCCTGAAAGCCGGCTACTGGCCCGTGTCCACACCGGAGGAATTCCTCCTCCTGACCGCAGGCTTCACCATTCTGATCCACATTACTGCGGAGATAGTGGCCCCGAGCAAAGGAGCAGGCTGGATAACGCCCATCGCCTCGGCGATATTTGCTCTCTGGAGCAGGGAAACCATCGCATCCGCGCCCTTCCCTCCGCCGCCCGCTCTCAACAGCATCTGGTTTCAGCTCCACACCCTCTCCGCTTCGGCTGCCTATGGGGCTTTCCTGGCGGCAGGAGCCACTTCCCTGGGGGCTATTTTGACCCCGGAACGGGAGCCTCCAGGACTCGCCGGAGAGATGGCCCTGGGCTACTTCGCCCTGACCCTCTCCATGTTCACTGGAGCCCTGTGGGGGCAGTTCACCTGGGGAAGTTACTGGAGCTGGAGCCTGAAGGAGGTGTGGACCCTCACCCTCTGGCTCATGGCCACCTTATACTTCCACATCCGGAGCCTTCCGCGTTGGAAAGGGCTAAGGACCCGGGTGCTGGTTGCCATTATAGCAGGGGTCATGCTGTTTTCTCTCATGGGAACAGGGTGGCTCGCCAGGAGACTGACCATGGAGACCTTTTACATTTTCTGACCGCTATGAAGGGGCGAAAACTCCGGATAACCTGGAAAGAAGAAGGAAAAGTTTTGCAGGAGCTATACCGCAGGGAAAGCGATCCCGAAGTGCGGAAGCGATTGCATGCCCTGTGGCTTGTGAGGCAGGGGTATAAGCTTTCCCAGGTGGCATGGCTCATAGGCGTTCACCTGCGGACTTTAAACAAATGGCTCTCCTGGTACAGGAAAGGGGGCATAGAAGAACTGAGGAAGCGGCGCAGGGGAAACCCCAGAGGCCGCACCCCCTTCCTCTCCGGAGAGCAGCTCGCAAAGCTTGAGGAGGAGTTGAAGAAAGGAACTGTGACCAGTGCGAAGGAGGCCATCGCCTGGGTTGAGGAAAACTTCGGAGTTAGCTACTCCTACTGGGGAATGTATTACCTGCTCAGGCGGATTGGCTTCCCGATGAGGAGGAGTTTCAAAGGGGAGAAAGGGGAAGGTTCAGGTGAGGAAGAAGGGAGTGATGGGCCATGATAAGCAGGCGGAACTTTGTGAAGCTGCTGGCGGCGGCTGCGGGGGCGGCGGGACTTGCCCCCCTGCTCAGAGGAGCGCGCGAGATGGGAGCGGCCCCGGAACTTCCCCCCAACGCCCGGGAAGCCCTCTACTATATCCACGGGGGAAAAGAGACCACTGACTGCACCCGCTGTCACTCCTCCCCCGAGCCATCCCGCACCCTCTACTGCCACATCCCCCATAAGGGAAATTATGTGAAATGCCAGTTGTGCCCCAAGGGTTGCCTGATAAGCGAGGGGCACCGGGGCGACTGCAGGGTTCGGGAAAACAGGGGAGGAAAACTCTACACCATGGTTTACGGCAACCCCTGTGCCGTCCACAATGACCCCATAGAGAAAAAGCCTTTTTACCACTTCCTCCCCGGAACCATGGCCTTTTCCCTGGCCACGGCCGGGTGCAACCTCCACTGCCTCTACTGCCAGAACTGGAGCATCTCCCAGGTCCCTCCCGAGAAAACGGAAAATTACGACCTTTCGCCGGAAGAGATCGTGTTTCTGGCGGAAAAGCTCGGTAGCTCCTCCATAGCCTTCACTTACACCGAGCCCACCATTTTCTACGAATACATGTGCGATATAGCCAGGCTGGCCAGGCCCAGGGGGATAAGGTGCATCGTGGTAAGCGCCGGCTACATTAACCCGGAGCCCCTCCGCCAGCTGTGCCGGATAGTGGACGCAATAAAGATTGACTTCAAAGGCTACAGCGAGGAATTCTACCGGAAAGTCTGCTTCGCCACCCTCCAGCCCGTCCTCAACACGATGAAGATAATCCGGGAAGAAGGGGTCCACCTGGAGATCGTCAACCTTGTGATCCCAACCCTCAATGATTCCCGGGAGCAGATAAGGGGGCTGTGCCGGTGGATTGTGGATAACCTCGGGCCCGATGTCCCCACCCACTTTTCCCGCTTCTTCCCGATGTATAAGCTCACCCACCTTCCTCCCACGCCTGTGGAGACCCTGGAGATGGCCAGGGAAATAGCCACCGAAGAGGGCATAAAGTTCGCCTATGTCGGCAATGTGCCCGGCCACAGGTGGGATAACACCTACTGCCCCAGGTGCGGCAGGGAGATAATAACCCGCCTGGGATTCAACGTGACCGGATACCACCTGAAGGACGGCAAGTGCGAATACTGCGGGGAACCGATACCGGGGGTCTGGGCCTGATGGACCCGAGGACGAAGCTTCTGCTCACCTTCGCTTTTTCAGTCGTAGCGGTAGCAGAGAAACGCCTCCCAGTTCTGGGGGCGCTGGCCCTGATGCCGATCGCCGCATCCATTGGCTTTGGGCTCGGCCGGGACTGGCTCCGCTCCCTCAGGCTCCTTGCCCCCATGTTCCTCATCGCTTCCCTCATCACCCTTATGGCTTTCGGCCCTGAGGTCGCTCTGGAGGTGGCCCTGAGGCTGATAGCAGTAGGTGGAGCCTCTTACCTGTTCTTCCGCACCACCCTCCCCGAAGACCTGGCCGGCGCTCTGGTCAGGATGGGGGTACCTTACGCCTTCGCCTTTATCTTAACCACGGCCATGGAATTCATCCCGGTGATCCAGAGGAAGGTTGCGGGGATAATTGATGCCCAGCGCTCAAGGGGCATACCCCTTGAACCCGGCTGGCGCGCCTTCCGATACTATCCTGCCCGCTTGATCCCGATAATGGTGGCTGGCTTTTCCCTGGCCGATGAGCTGGCCATGGCCATGGAATCAAGGGGCTTTGGCAGGAGAGGCCGCTCCTCCTATCGCGATTACCGTTTCGGCCCCGGGGACTGGCTTGCCCTCATGGCCTGCGCCGTTTCGTTAGCCCTGTGGGCTAAGTCCTTCTGATCCCCCCTCCCGGGGGTATGGGGGTGTCCCCCCCTTCTCTTTCATTCAACCGCCCATGAGCGGGCCCCCGCACCCTGGCGGACCCAAGCAAACGAGGGTGGGGACTCCCCGCGAATTGAGCTCCTGGGCTCAGTTGACATCTGTCGACCCCCCGCCTTCCGGAGGCTTTTCCGGAGAAAAGAGCGGGCCAGCTCTTTTGCTTGCCTTCAGGTTATTGCCAATATGCAGGGAAAAAGTCAGGCAAACCTTTGAATTGAGCTCAAATTTTGGGAAATGGCCTCACATTTCCGATTTAGCAAATTCTGAAAGCCTGTCTGTCGATCCCCGGGGATTTTCCGGCGACCGGGGGTCGACAGACACAGCCGCCCCCTTTCGCCCTTCGGCGGACTTGACAGGGGGGAAGAAAGGGGGGAAAATAAAGTTAGAAGCTTGGGGTAAGGCTTTCAGGAAACTGGCACCTTAACAATTGAATATAACCTTGGCGCAATCGCACCATAGTGGGATTGAAACGGAGGAATGAGCGTAGAGACCCTGGCACAGGCGGTGGGCGCAATCGCACCATAGTGGGATTGAAACGAGTTTCTGGAATTGGAGCCTCCCCCAGCATGATGAGCGCAATCGCACCATAGTGGGATTGAAACGGGGCACTTCCCCCCAGGAGACATTTACATTATCAAGCGCAATCGCACCATAGTGGGATTGAAACCGCCGTCGCAGGCGTGATAGTGGCGGTTGCTGCGTGCGCAATCGCACCATAGTGGGATTGAAACCAGGAAAAGGAGCAGGTGAGGGCTGTGCTCAGGGCAGGCGCAATCGCACCATAGTGGGATTGAAACAGACCCCCCTCTTCCTCTCCCGCGGCCTCAAAAAAGGGCGCAATCGCACCATAGTGGGATTGAAACGGGCTTGAATTGGCGTGGTCGTTGTGGGGTATATGGGCGCAATCGCACCATAGTGGGATTGAAACTGCCACCATCTGTCCTTGCCAGAGATATGGCCCATACACGGCGCAATCGCACCATAGTGGGATTGAAACGCTGGGGTCGAACCCCCGCAGGTCCGCACAGTTCTTGGCGCAATCGCACCATAGTGGGATTGAAACGTATTCAGCTGTTAAGGTGCCCCCGATCCCTATCCGGCGCAATCGCACCATAGTGGGATTGAAACTCTTCCCCCCACTTAGCTGTGAGCTGCCGCAGCCTTTCGGCGCAATCGCACCATAGTGGGATTGAAACCAGATTGACCTTATCCTCTTCGTCCCAATTTCGAGGGGCGCAATCGCACCATAGTGGGATTGAAACGAACAATCTGCTCGTGGATGACGAAGCCCGCAAGAAGGCGCAATCGCACCATAGTGGGATTGAAACTGTTTTATGCCCCATACGAAAGCCTTGCAGGGATGACGGCGCAATCGCACCATAGTGGGATTGAAACGGGAGCTCACCCCTGAAGACCTGGCGAAGGCCTTCTGGGCGCAATCGCACCATAGTGGGATTGAAACTACCA
>DAOUBN010000065.1:0-15135 GCA_034432815.1 Anaerolineae bacterium
GGTCATATTCGTCCAGGCGCTTGAGTAATTCTCGGATAGCGCTTTCAATTCGGTCGTTCCAGGCGTAGAGATACCAGGCAAAAAAGTCGCCCTCAAGTAAGTTCGTGAGACCGTAAGCTCGGAAAATGCCGCCCGATTCCATCTCCGCCAGTCGCCGCCACAGCGTCTCGCTATCGGTGCTGACCAGTTCTCCGAACGAGGGAACGCCTAACTTTACGGCGAGATGGCGGGACAAAGCAAGCCACGCGAGGAGTTTGACCAACAAAGCGAAATACGTGTGAAGGCAGAAGAAGAAGCGCTCAGCATCTTGTGGCGATTTAACCTCTATGCCTGCTTTGCGCACCCATTTTTTCAAGGGATCAAGTTTGCGCCCCCCGAAGGCTTCGGAGTAGTCAATGGACTGGCTGAAGAAGATTCGCCACTGCTCAAACAGGTTTGCGACCATTTGATTAGGTGTTGAGCCGAGAGCATTATTGAATCCTTGCATCAGCGCACGCAGGATATTTTGCGTCCGCAACTGCTCAATGCTGAAGTCACGGTTAAGGTTCTCGGCTGTCAAGGCGATACCTGAAGCGAGACTTGATAGCCACCTCAGAAAGCGTTCCAAGGAGTCTCGTGTTACAGCAACTGGAGGCTCAACGAAGAAGTCTCCCCCGCGATAGCGGACGAAGACGAGATACCGACCATCAAAGGCAATGCCAGCAACGCGAGTGATTTCGTGCTTTTGCTTTTGGGTTAAGCCCACAATGTAATCCTTGACCTGTTTAACAGCATGGGCAGTTGGCTTATGGGACAAGTTGGATGAGAGTGTGCCCGGTCTCTCATACTCAATAACGAGGCGGTTGAAAATTGCATCGGCTCGTCCAGTTGCGAGGGTGTATTCGGGGTGCGCGAGGGGATTCAAACCTGCTCTCTCACAAAACTCGCTGAGCAACTGGTCAACAGGCTGGCGGAACTCTGCTTCGTTAGGTTGGCGGGGAAGCAATTTTTGTAGTAGCCCATACAGCTTATTCGCATAATCGCTAACCAGTTTGGCATCCACCATTTGTCATGGCCTGCCATCTGTAATAGGCCTGAAAAGTTGGAGAAACCTTTTATTAAATTTTAGCATAAAAACTTAGGGTGGCCAAATTTTGCTCCAAAGGAGGGGGGGTTTTTAAGATAAGAGGCGGTGAAAACAGAGGGTGTGGAGGTTTTGTCTCCATGCCAGGAGGAAATGGGGCGTCCCTCCACGAAAACAATAAGGAGACGAGTTGCCAGCCATAAACTTGTTTACGGGCGGGGGCCTGGAGCACGGCTGAGCTCCAGGGAACGGAGATGGGAAAAAGGGCGAAAGACACCCTGCACCCCTGATTTTTCCCACCCTCGTTTGCCGAGGGTTCGCTGGGGTTCAGGGTCCCACTCGTTGGCGGGTTGCAGGGAAAAACAGGGGGTGCAGGGGGGACGGAGTCCCCCTGACGGGGGGAAGTGGGGATGTCCCCCACCTTTTCTTTCTCCCCGCCCTCGTTTGCTGAGGATTCGCCGGCGTTCAGAGGCCCCCTCGTGGGCGGGTTGCAAAAGGCGGCTTCTCGCCCCTTAATTGATTTTTCTGGGGGCACATCCCCCATACCCCCTGGCATGGGGGCTTCGCCCCCCTGCACCCCCTTCTGGAAAAGGAGAAAGCGGGGGACACCCCCGGGAGGGGGCTATGTCCCCTCCACCCCTGGGAAAGGTAAAAGCAGGGGGTGCAGGGGGACGGATTCCCCCTGACGGGGGGAGGTGGGGGGTGTCCCCCCATCTTTTCTTTTTCCCCACCCTCGTTTGCTCAGGGTTCGCCTGCGTTCAGGGTCCCCCTCGTGACCGGGTTGCAGGAATTGCCTTCTCGCCCCTTTGGGAAAAGGAAGGAAAGGGCGGGGGGACACCCCCCGCAATCCCCCAGCATGGGGGCTTTGCCTCCCTGCACCCCCCCTTTGGGAGGCACCCCCCCCAGACCCCCCGGGAGGGGGCTTTGCCCCTCCACCCCTATGAATTTTTTCTGGGGGCACATCTCCCAGACCCCCTCCCCCTCTTAAAAACTCCCGGTTCCCTTCAGCAATCTCTTCACCGAGGGGAAGGCGTCCAGATCGGTGTGGGGGAAGAAGAGGGCGGAGGTGAACTCTTCGGTGAAGGTGTTGTCGGCGGAAAGTTCAAGGTAGGTCATCTTCTCAGCGATCTCCACCACTTTCTCCCGCATGTCGGGGCAGACGAGGCAGATGTAAGCTCCAAGGGCGGAAGTGTTCCCCAGGAATTTGAACCGGTCCCAGGGCATATCGGGAAGCAGGCCTATCTGGATGGCCTTCTCCACGTTCAGGTATTTTCCAAAAGCTCCACCGATGAGCACCTGCTCTACGTCGGCTATCTGGACCCCCACCGCCCTGGCCAGGGTGCGGAAGCCGGCGTATATTGCGGCTTTGGCTCTGAGGAGGTTGGAGATGTCCACTTCAGTTATGACGATGTCTTTCTCGCCGTAGCGGGTTTCTTCCTTCCAGGCCACCACGTATTCAGGGCCGTGGGGGCCAACCCGAACCCTTTTAGTGGGAAGGGATAGGTTTATCCGCCCGCTCCTGTCCATCACCCCCGTAACGAACATCTCGGCCAGGAGGGAGATTATCCCGGAACCACACAGGCCCTCGGGCGGAAGGTCGCCTATGGTCCGCCAGGTGGCCTCGTAGTTCCGGGCGTTTATCCACACTTCCTCAATAGCTCCGGCGGTGGCCCTCATTCCGGATTCAACCCCGGCCCCCTCAAAGGCCGGCCCTGCCGAGCAGGCGCAGGAGATGAGCCAGTCAAAGTTCCCCAGGACCATTTCCCCATTGGTGCCGATGTCCATGAAGAGGGTGAGCTTATCGGTGGAGAAGGTGCCCGAGCTCAGGACCCCGGCGGTGATGTCGGCTCCCACGTAGCTTCCGACGCCGGGGAGGCAATCCACTGTGGCCTCCGGGTTTATTTCAACCCCGATTTCGGCAGCCTTAACCGGAAGCGGGTGCCTTATGGTCGGGATGTATGGTTCAAGGCGGATAGGCTCGGGCCACAATCCGAGGAACAGGTGGATCATGGTGGTGTTTCCGGCGGCTGTCATCATGTAGATTTCATCGGGGCTTATGCCCTGCCTCTGGCATATCTGGGCCAGGAGTTCGTTTATGGTCTGGACCACGAGGCGCTGGAGGTGTTCAAGGCCCCCTGGTTTCCGGGCGTAGACTATCCGGGATATTATGTCTTCGCCACAGGATATTTGCTTGTTGTATTCTGCAGCCGTGTCCACCACCTGCGCGGTGTTCAGGTCCACCAGGTAAACTACCACCGAGGTGGTGCCTATGTCCACCGCCGCTCCGTAGAGCCTACCGGTGGTGTTTCCAGGCTTGAGGTCAATAAGGCGAGGGGGTTCCTTGCGAGCCCAGTTATGCATTTCCACAATGGCGGTCACTTTCCAGTCAGCTTCCCTAAGGGTTCGGGCGAGCTTCTTGAGAGCCGGAAGGTCCACCGTGAGGTCCCGGAGGTGGTGCTGGATGGCGAGTTCCCTCTTCAGCCTTTCAAAGTCGGTGGTGTTGTCGGCCAGGCTTGGCGGGGTTATCTCCAGGTAGAAAGCCCTTATGTAGGGGTTGGAAACGGTGTCGCAGGGAAAGGGGAAGGCGATGCGCTCAGCGACTTTCTCGGTCGGCAGCCGGTGCTTTATGAGTTCTTCCTGAGGCGGGACAAAGACTACGATCTCGCTTTCCACGAGGGTCTGGCAGGCCAGAGCGTAGCCCTGCTTGAGCTCGGTGGGGGAAAGGCGCGTCACGGAGCGGCGCCTTACTTCCCCTTTTTCCACCACTACTTTGCATCGCCCACACCGGCCCTGTCCACCGCATGGGAGGAGGATTTTAACCCCGGCTATTTCCAGGGCTTCGGAGATGAGGGCGCCCTTCTCCACCTCTACGGTCACATCCTGGGGTTTTATGTGCACCTTGACCATTTCCACTCCTCAGGCCAGGCAGAATTTCTTGAGCAGTCCCCGGACGAAGGCCACAAATTTTTCAAGCCGGGGGGAATATTTCCAGTAGAGCCAGGCGGTAAAAGTTCCCAGCAGGGCTCCAGCCAGGACATCGGAAGGGTAATGGACTCCGCAGAAGATGCGGGAGAAGCCGAAGAGGAAGGCAAGGATGAGGAAAGGAGTGCCCCAGATTGGGTCGTGGAGGGCAACGGATACGGCTATGGAGAAGCCGGTGGTGGCGGGGTTGCTGGGGAAGGAAGAATCCCAGGGCTTGTAGAAGAGGAGGTTGACCTGATGGGTGGCGAAGGGGCGGGGTCGGAAATAGAGGAGGTTTATGCTTTTGAGGATGATGTTGGCGGTGATAAGAGCCATGGCGGTGAGGATCACCGTCCGCTGGTAGTGAGCCCGGCTCTCCTCATCCTTCCCCCAGAACCACATTATCACCAGGATGAGGGCCATGGTGGTGGGGACGAAGTATTCGTTCACTAAGAGGCGCATGAGGCCGTCAAGCAGAGGCCAGCGCCCTGCCAGGTCGTTTATGGTTTTGAAGAGGAGGTAGTCCATATCCGCTCACCTTAAACTTAATGCTTGGAAAGAGGGAGAAGGGCGGGGGGACACCCCCCAGACCCCCGGCATGGGGGCTTTGCCCCCCTGCACCCCCCGATTTTTTCCCACCCTCGTTGGCCGGGGTTCGCCAGGGTTCAGGGTCCCACTCGGGGGCGGGTTGCGGGAGTTACCTTCTCGCCCCTTTAATTGGTTTTTCTGGGGGACACCCCCCATACCCCCCGGGAGGGGGATTTGCCCCCTCCACCCCCTGATTTGTTTTTCCGGGGGCACATCCCCCAGACCCCCTGCCAGGGGGCGAGGCCCCCTGGACCCCCCCAGTTTTCCCCACCCTCGTTTGCTGAGGGTTTGCCAGGGTTCAGGGTCCCACTCGTGGGCGGGTTGCAGGAGGGGGCAACTCGCCCCTTGATTTGTTTTCTTGGGGGGACACCCTCGGACCCCCGGGTGTGGTTCTATCCGTCTCCGTGAAAGCGGGCGGGCTTCAGGGGACAGTGCCCTCTTTCCTTTCCGGGGGGAGCGTCAGAAACCCCAGGGTTTCTTCTTTCAAAGCCATGCCCCAGGGCTTTGAGCCCGCGGTATCCGGATTAATTATATCAGCATTATGCGGAGCCGCAACCGGGAGGAAGGCTTTCAGGAATTTTTCCCGGCCCCGGAGGCGTTTCCAGGCTGTAAAGATGCCCGCTTCCTCAAGCCATCCGAGTCCAGGAGCGGCTTCTTCAGGGCTGGTAAAGGGGGCCAGTGCTATTGCTCTGACTTTCTCGTTCTCCGAAGCCAGGTACAGGATTATGTTCCCCCCTGCTCTGTGGCCCACAAGGGTTCCGGGCTTCAGTTTCTCCACGGCAAGGGCCGGGAGGCCCAGGGCAATCTTATCGTCCGGCATGCTCTCCCAGTGCAATACAGCAACCCTGTAGCCTCTGCCCGCCAGGCGGCGGGCCAGCAGGTCCAGGGAGAAAGGCTCCCACGGGTCAGGCACCAGACAGAATTCCACCTTCTCTCCCGGTTTCGCCCCAAAGAAAGCCAGCTTCCCTTCGCCCAGGCTCTCTTCGGCATCGGGGGCGAGGCGGGGGAACCGGCCGCTTCCCCGGATTTCAGCGACGGCCAGGGAGAAGGCCAGAGCCAGGATCCCGCCGCATCCGAAGAGGATCATCAGTTCCGAGCCGGCCAGGCCGGGCGTGAAGACTTCGGGGGTGATGAGGAAGAAGATGGCGAAAGAGCCGGAGATCAGGGCAAATCCCAGAAGGACCTGCCACAAGCGGATAGAAGCAGGGAAAAGGGAAAGGCCCTCAATCTCCCTTCTCCCCGCCGCTATCTGGATAGCCCCGGTAATGGTCAGGAAGCAGAGGGCCAGGTATTTCAGGGCGAGGGCCGGGCTTACGAAATTCAGGATTGGAGGCATGCTTCAATTGGCGCTCCAGAAAGCTTTGAGGAAGTTGGGGATGTCCACCGCCTCTCTCGGCCCCACCAGAACTTCCCAGCCAGGAAGCTCATCTTCAAGCTCGCCCGAGATAACGGCCACGTGACCCGGGATTATTATCTTGCGGTGCTTGATCTTCTCCTCAACCGTGAATTGCTTTACAGACTTGGCGATCTTTTCAGCGTCAAATTTGCCGGCGGCCCAGGCGGTGAGGACACTCATCCCTTCGGTGTCGCACACAAGGAGCCATGAAGGAATCCCGCTGGCGGCCGTCTCGCCTGAGACGCTGAAGTAGGTGAGGGAGAAGTTGGTGGTGACCAGGAGAGGAGATTCGGGGCCCGGTTTGCCAATTTCGTATACGCCGGGGCTGACCTGGATAGGCTTCTGAGGGTCGGTGTAGATGTTGAGGCGGAGGGTGAAGAGGGGGTAGAGGATGGCGGGGTCAAAGTGGTCCAGGACGATTATCCCGCCGTATTTGGCGATGTGCTGGGCGGCCAGGAGGGCCTCCTCTTCTATGGATTGAGCTCCCCTTCCGGGCATCGTTATCATGGGGTAGCCGAGGGGCCGGAAGTTCTGCTTGAGGGCCAGGCGCCTTATCTGGGTCATGACGGCGAGGCTCCCGGCCGGGTCTTCCCTTCCGGGGTCCAGGACCAGATCTTCAACCCCGGCCTCCCGGATCTGCTCCGCCAGAGTGGCCAGGGCGGAGAGGTCGCCATCGGCCCGGACGGCCAGGGGGAAGCTTTTCTCCTTAGCGAGCTGGGCCATCTCCTGCCAGTTCTGAGGGGTTGCGGCGTAGAGGAGGGGGTTCTTGCCTCCTTCCTTCTCCAGTGCTGCCTTCATGGCTGTTGGATCCTCGGAGATGAGGACGAAGGGGTGTTCGGGGACGACGGAGCGTATGGCCTCCACGCAGGCGGCAAATTTGGCCGGATCGCCCGAGGCGTTCTCAATGGCGAGGCCGTCCGGGGAGAAAGTCCTCCCAACCCTTTCCACCGAGTAACTCACAATTTCCTGGGCGAGCTTCTGGGCTTCATCCAGGGGCTGGGTGTCCTTGATTTTTACGAAAATGCCAGGCGGGTGGTAGAAAGTCTTCTCGTGGCGGAACAGGACGATCTCGTTGCCGACCTCCACTTTCCTGTCGCCCACGCCTACCGTCACGAGGCGGATGGGCGGAGCGGAGGCTTCAGCGAGAGCCTGCTTGGCCTCTTCGGAAACGTAGGGGCACTGGGAAAGGTCCGCCTGCTTCGCCGCCAGTTTCATGGCGAAGGCGAGGCATGTGGGGAATCCGCACTCTTTGCAGTTGGTCTTGGGCAGAAGCTTGTAAATCTGCAATCCTGTCAGCGCCATCTTTCCGCTCCTCTTTTGGGATTATATGAATTTGCCCTCCTTGAGGGCCAGGAAGAGAAGCGCCAGCCCTACCAGGGCGTAGACAATGGTGCCTATGAGCCTTTTCCTCCGGAGGAGACGCTGCTGGTATGGTTTGGTCAGGGGCACCGGGGGCTTGCCCCAGACCAGGTCCGGTTTGAATATTCCCAGGATGGCTGTGCCCATGAAGAATATCGCACCGAAAAGGGTGAGGTAGAACCTCATGCCTTGTTCATGAGCTTCTGGATTTCCTGCTTGACCAGAGCGATGGTCTTTGGATGCCTGAGGGTTACGATATCGGCTCCGGCGTGGAGGAGGGTGGTGGCGGTTATGGCCTCCCACATTATGGCCCTTCTCTCCCAGTCTCCCCAGGCTTCAGGGACTCCTTCTCCCACCTTTGACTCTTTCTGGCGCCAGGATTCTTCCCCGGCGAAGCAGATCATTGGGAGCTGAACCATGGGGTCGCCCTGGAGGGCTGCGAGCCGGAGCCTCTCCATTACTGAGTAGGTATACTCAAGCCCGTAACCGAGGGAGCCGGTTGTGGGGTCCATGAGGACTCGGTCAAGGGGCATGTTCATGTCGCTTATGAGGATATTGAGCTGCTTGGCCAGGTTCACGTCAATGGGGGTGCTGGCGATAACCAGGTGGTTGTTGGCGAGGGCTGCGGCCACGATGGTGCGGTAGTTCTTGTCCTCGCACAGGCCAAGGGCGATGCGTTCGCCTGCGGTGGCATCGGCCACGGCGGTGAGGAGTTCGTTGTCCCGCTCAGGCTGGCCCGGCCCCCTGACGATGAGGGGGAGGCCTGTGGCTTCCAGGACCCTTTTGACTATGGTGGCGGCTTCGCTGGGGGGGTATGGCTGACCGCTGGGGTCAAGGCCCGCAAGCCTTATCATGACAAGGTCGGCTCCCACTTCCTCGGCCCTGGCTGCCCAGAGGGCCGGGTCCTTCATCGTATCTTCGCCCCAGGCCCGGATGAGAAGGGGGGACCAGTCGGCGGGGAAAGTATCGGTTATTTCCAGGGCTACGGCTGGGGGATTGGGGATTTCTCCTTCAAAGTGGAGGAAGGGGAGTGTGGTCTCTCCTCCTACTGTTACAGTTTTCTTTCGGGTTCCTCCCTGATCCCTGGTGGCTCCTAAGGTTACCTGGCGAACTTTTCCTGTAAAGGTTTCTCTGGGGATTTCCACGGTCACCGGCATTGCAGTCCTCCTGCGTCCGTTTTCAAGCTTGGTTAAGTATATCACAAAGGGCATTTTAAAGGCAAATGAGGGAATAGCGCCCCAGGCTTTTCAATGGTCCCAAGCATTCGGGCCCCTGGGGACACATCCCCCCCGGCGTGGGGGCTTCGCCTCCCTGCACCCCCGATTTTTCCCACCCTCGTTGGCCGAGGGTTTGCCGGGGTTAAGGGTCCCACTCGTGGCCGGGTTGCAGGGGTTGCCCCCTCGCCCCTTTAGTTGGTTTCTCTGGGGGGACACCCCCCAGACCCCCCGGGAGGGGGCGAAGCCCCCTCCACCCCCACGCAAAGAAAAGCAGGGGGTGCAGGGGGACAGAGTCCCCTTGACGGGGGAAAGTGGGGGGTGTCCCCCCACGAAAATAAAATTGGGGGCGAGGTGGCATCTCCTGAAACCCGCCCACGAGGGGGCCCATTAAGCCCAGCTTAGCCGGAGCAAACGGGGGTGGGGAAAAGAGAAGAAAAGGTGGGGGATGCCCCAATCCCCCGCCGGCATGGGGGCTTCGCCTCCCTGCACCCCCCTTTTGTTAGAACATTGAAAAGCCCTGCCCCCGGGAAGGCAAAGCCTTTTCCAGGGTGGCGCCCCCTTTTTGCCCTGCTGGCCTCTAAATGGTATACTTCCGCAGAGGAGCAAGCTATGGACAGGCTGCAACGATTGTTCTTGCGCTCCCAGAACCCGCGGGCCTGGTGGGCTCTGGCCGGCCTTCTGGTGCTGGCTTCCCTTTGCGGCGGGGCCTACATAGCTTTCCTTTCCCCGATGATCGCCTGGGGCCTGGTGATAGCCATTGCCGGCATGTTCCTCACCCTGAAGGACATAAGGTGGGGGTTCTTCGGCCTGGTGGCGGTCATCTACCTCCTGCCCTTCGGGGTTCTGCCCCTCAGGCTTGGCTTCTACCCAACTTTCCTGGATGCAGCTCTGCTCCTGATTTTCACCGCCTGGATCACGGGAGCGGCCCTGAAAAAAAGCCCTATTGAGGGTTCTCCACTGGGTCCCTTCATTCTGGTATTCATCCTCCTGGCCTTCGCCTCCTTCGTGGCTGGCCTCGCCCATGCCGAGCTCACTGCCACGGTCCTCAGGCGTTTCGTGGAGATAATCCTGGCCATAGCCCTGTTCTTTGTGGTGGTGAATGCCCTGAAAGATAAGGTGAAAGTTAAGCAGGTAGTGGCGGCCATAGGGGTCTTCGCCCTGGTTGAGGCCATAATCGCCATAGTCCTCTACTTCCTCCCCAGCTATACTGCAGTTCGGCTCCTTTCGGCTCTGGGCAGGGTGGGGTATCCGACCGGGTGGGGGGTGTTGCGTTATGTGGAGAACAATCCGGAACTCCCGCTGCGGGCCGTGGGCACTTCCATTGACCCCAATGTCCTGGGCGGTTCCATGATCGTGGCCATAGCTCTCTTCACCCCTCAGCTTTTCGCCCACAGGCCCTTCATCCCCCGCTTTGTGGTCCTTCCTGCCCTGGGCATCCTCTGGTTCTGCCTCTACCTCACTTATTCCCGGAGCGCCCTGATAGGCCTTGTAGCCGCCCTCGTAATTACAGGGCTGCTCCGATACAGGACTATTTTTGCCTTGCTGGCGATGGCCGTCCTCTTCCTGCTGTTCCTGCCTCAGGCTCAGCCCTACCTTGAGAGGCTCCAGGCCGGCCTGGCCGGAAAAGATCTGGCCACCAGAATGCGCTTCGGCGAATACAAGGATGCCCTGATCCTGATATCACGCTACCCCTGGTTTGGGGTCGGGTTTTCGGGAACTCCGGACATTGACATCTACATCGGGGTTTCCAGCATTTACCTCCTCATGGCCGAATACATGGGCATACCGGGGGTGGCTGTTTTCCTCTCAATAGCGGGCAGGTTTGTCTCCCTCTTCCTGGAGAGGTGGAGGGCTGTGGCTTCGGATCCGGAAATGGAGCCTGTGCTCGTCGGACTTGTGGGGGCCATAGGCGGGGCCCTGGTGGGAGGCATCTTTGACCACTACTTCTTCAACCTGGATTTCCCCCACTCCGTCAGCCTTTTCTGGCTGCTGATGGGGCTGGCGGTGGCCCTCCTGGAGGCGGGATGATTCTGGTGAGCGCTTGCCTTGCTGGCATCCCCTGCCGATACGATGGCGGAAGCTCTCCGGACCCCGAAATCCAGAAGATGGTGGCGGAAGGGGTCGCCGTCCCCATATGCCCGGAGGTGGCGGGAGGCCTTCCCGTCCCCAGGCCCCCGGCCGAAATTTCCGGGGGCGACGGCCGGGATGTCCTGGAGGGGAAGGCAAGGGTGCTGCGGGAAGATGGAGTTGACGTAACAGAGGCTTTCGTCCGGGGAGCTTTCAGGGCCCTCGCCCTGGCCCAAAGGCTCGGAGCCAGAAGAGCCATCCTGAAGGCCCGGAGCCCCTCCTGCGGGGTCAGTTCCATCCACGACGGCTCCTTCACCGGAGCTCTGAGGGAGGGGATGGGGGTGACGGCGGCTTTGCTCTGGAAAGAGGGCTTTGAACTGGAGGAACGATGAGCCTGGATTTTGACCCCGAACGCCAGCGGAAAGCCAGAGAGTATGCCAGAAAGCGATACCTCCTCTTCGCCTTAGACCTTGCCCAGGGGGCGGTGGTCCTGGCCCTCTTCATCTTCGGCGGCCTTTCCATTGCCCTGAAAGAGGCTCTTGAAAGTTTCGTTCCGGCGAGGGAGGCGGTGGTGGCCCTCTATTTCCTGGCTTTCTACGCCTTTTACTGGGCGACAGGCTTGCCTCTGGCCTGGTATGGGGGTTATGTGCTTCCGCACCGCTACGGCCTTTCCACCCAATCCCCGAAAGGCTGGCTCTCGGACCAGTTCAAGGCCCTGGCGCTGGCGGTGATCCTGGGGCTTCTCGCCGCCGAGCTTTTGTATTTCCTCCTGGCTCGCTCTCCCGACCTCTGGTGGCTCTGGGCCTGGATGGCCTTCACCTTCTTCGCCGTGATCCTGGCCAACCTCTTCCCCATCCTCATCCTGCCTCTCTTCATCCCCTTCCGCCCCCTGGAGGACGAGGAACTCAGGTCCAGGCTCATGAGCCTGGCGGAAAAGGCCGGGACCAGAGTCAGGGGAATTTTCACCCTCCAGCTTTCGGTAAGGACCACCGCTGGAAACGCCGCGCTGGTGGGCTGGGGCAACACCCGCCGCATCCTCCTGGGCGATACCATGCTCAGGGATTACTCCCACGATGAGATTGAGACGGTCCTGGCCCACGAACTCGCCCACCACGTCCACCGCGATGTGGCCCTGGGGATAGTTTTTCAATCCCTCCTGAACTTCGCCATATTCTGGACCACGAGCCGGGTTTTTCCGGTGCTCGTCCGGCTCATGGGTTACAGGGGGATAGAGGACCTCGCCGCTTTCCCCATCCTGGCCGGTCTCATGGGCTTTTTCCTGCTCCTCTCCTCTCCCATTACCGCTGCTTATTCCCGCTGGAGGGAGTCCCTGGCTGATGAGTATGCCATCAGGATTACGGGGAAGCCTGAAGCCTTCGCTTCGGTAATGGTGAAGCTGGCAGGCCAGAACCTGGCCGAAGCTTTCCCGCCTCGCTGGGCCGAAATCCTCTTCTACTCCCACCCTCCTGTCGGCAGGAGGGTGCTCCGAGCTCGCCAGTGGATGGAGGAGGGGAAATGCGCATCGCTTTAGGGTCAGACCATGCCGGATTCAGCCTGAAGCAGGAGGTGAAAAACCTCCTTGAAGAGCTTGGCCACGAAGTTTACGATGCCGGAACCCATTCAACCGAATCCTCCGATTCCCCCGATTTCGCCGCCGCTGTGGGCCGGATGGTGGCCGGTGGCGAGGCAGATGCCGGGATCTTAATCTGCGGCACAGGGGTGGGGATGAGCATAGCGGCCAACAAGGTTAAAGGGATAAGGGCCGCTGCCTGCTACGACCCCTTCACCGCCCGGATGGCCCGGGAGCACAACGACGCCAACGTCCTGTGTCTGGGGGCGTGGGTTGTGGGTAAAGGCCTCGCCATGGAGATCGTCCGGGCTTTCCTCTCAGCGCAGTTCTCCGGAGCCGAAAGGCACCTCCGGCGCATTTCCAAGGTGAAAGCTCTGGAGGAAGGGAAGTGCTGATAGGGATAGACGCCAGCAGGGCCGTTTCCCCTGCCCCCACAGGCACCGAAAACTACTCCCGCCTCCTGATAAAGCACCTGGCGAAGCTGCGCCGCCACACCCTTCGCCTTTATTTCAATGCCCCACCTCCGGAGGACTTCTGCGCTGAGCTTCTGGGATACTCCAGCCTGGAATTTCGGGTGATCCCTTTCCCACGCCTCTGGACCCATTTCCGCCTTTCCCTGGAAATGGCCCTTGATTCCCCGGACGTGCTCTTCGTCCCGGCCCACGTTCTGCCCCTGATCCACCCTCGCAGGACTGCTGTTACAGTCCACGACCTGGGTTTCAAGTATTTTCCGGAGGCCCATCCCTTTTTCCAGAGGCTCTACCTTGATCTCTCAACCCGCTACAACGCCCGGGTTGCTTCAGCCGTCATAGCCGATTCCAGGGCCACGGCCAGGGACCTGAAGAATTTCTACGGCGTTCCTCCTGAGAAAATCAGGGTTGTTTACCCGGGTCTTGATCCTGCTGTCAGGCCAGTTGGGGACAGGAGGCGGATAGAAAGGGTTAAGAGGCGCTACGGGGTTGAGGGCGATTACTTCCTCTTCGTGGGAACCATCCAGCCCCGCAAGAACCTGAGGCGTCTGGCGGAAGCCTTCGCCCTCTTCCGGCGGGAGACTTCCGCTTCGGTGAAGCTGGTGGTGGCGGGCAAGCCCGGCTGGCTCTACCAGGAGGCCCTTCCCCCTCTCAGAGATGACATTGTCCTGACCGGGTATGTCCCCCGGGATGACCTCATAGCCCTTTTGAGCGGGGCGAAGCTCTTCGTTTTCCCTTCCCTCTATGAAGGATTCGGCTTTCCGGTGCTGGAAGCCATGGCGTGCGGCACGCCGGTGATGTGCTCCAGGACTTCTTCCCTCCCCGAGCTGGCAGAGGGGATCGGTTTCCTGGTGGATCCCCTGAACGTGGAGGAGATGGCGCAGGTCATGGAGAAGGTGTGGAGGGAAGGGGTGCCCGAGGAAGTTATCGCCAGGGGGAAAGAAAAAGCTGCCGATTTCTCCTGGGATAAATGCGCTGGCGCCATAATGCAGATCCTGGAGGAACTGTGAACCCTGGAGGTGGGGTGGTTAAGGCGGTGAAACCGGGAGGATTGGCCCGGAGGCTTGGCCTCAGGCCTGGAGACCGCCTCCTGAAAGTGAACGGCCGCCTCCTCCGGGATGTGATTGATTTCAACTTCTATACCGCCGAGGAAGAGCTGGAGATAGAAGGGGAGAGGGAAGGGAAGCCCTTCGTCATCCGGGCCGTGAGGGAGTATGGCGAAGACTGGGGGCTGGAGTTTGAAGAGCCGGTATTTGACGGGATAAGGCGCTGCACAAACCGGTGCGATTTCTGCTTTGTCCACCAGCTTCCCCGGGGCCTCAGGCCAGCCCTTTACATAAAAGATGACGATTACCGCTACTCTTTCCTCTTCGGAAACTTCATAACCCTCACGAACCTGACGGAAGAGGATTGGGAACGCCTGGCTGAGCAGCGCTTCAGCCCTCTCTATGTTTCTGTCCACGCGACGGACCTGGCTCTGCGGCGGGAGCTTCTGGGCAACCCTCGCGCTCCCGATGTCCTTGAGCAAATCCGGCGCCTCGGCGAGCTGGGCATAGCAGTCCACGCTCAGATTGTCCTTATCCCCGGCAGGAACGATGGCCCTCACCTTGAGCGCACGGTTGAGGATCTTTCCACCCTCTACCCGGTCGTCCAGTCCATTGCCGTGGTGCCGGTCGGGGTGACGAAATACTGCCCTCCGGGGTTGAGGCCGTATACCCGGGCCGAGGCGGAAGAGGTGGTGGCTCTGGTTCTGAGCTATCAGAAGCGTTTCCGGCGCGCCTTGAAGAGGGGCCTGGTCTACCTTTCCGACGAATGGTATTTCCTGACGGAACTCCCCTTCCCGCCGGCGAGGGAATACGATGGCTTCCCCCAGGCCGAGAACGGCGTCGGGCTTGCCAGGCTTTTCCTGGATAACTGGGAGAAGCGCAAGCGCTCGCTCTCTTTTCTGGGCTTGAAAGGGGTGGCGGCCTGCGGGGTGATGCCCTTCCCGCTTGTTAAGGGGGTGGTTGAGGAATTCAACGAACTCACCGGCTCGCAGATTGAGCTGGTGGCAGTGGAAAACCGCCTTTTCGGTCCTACCGTCACCGTCTCGGGCCTGCTGAGCGGCGGGGATGTGGTGGATGCCCTGCGGGGCCGCGCCAGGGGCGGCCTTGTGGTTATCCCCAGGGTGATGCTGGATGCCGGGGGCAGGTTGACTCTGGACGATCTGACGCTGGATGACATGAAGAGAGGCCTCGGCGTGGAGGTTCTGGCGGTCTCGCATTTTTATGAACTGGCTGAAAGTTAGAACAGCGGGACTCCGCCCCCTGATGGGGAAAGTGGAGGGCCTCCCCGCTTTTTCTTTTTTCCCCACCCTCGTTTGCTGAGGGTTCGCTTGCGTCCGGGGTCCCCCTCGCGGCCGGGTTGCAGGAGTTGCCTTCTCGCCCCTTTGGGAAAAGGAAGGA
>DAOUBN010000066.1:0-1732 GCA_034432815.1 Anaerolineae bacterium
CGGAGTGGGCGAAGGCATCGGCGTGAAGGTTGGGGTTGGAGAAGGCTCGGGGCATCGTCTTAGGGAGCAGGGCATTGGGCTAAGATGGGGCCTCGGCCCAGGGAGCCTGCGGCCCAGAGATTTGGCCTTGCTCCCTTCAAAGGCCTGGCCAGAGCCCAGGCCTCAGGGAGCCTTCGGCCCAGAAACAAAAAAACGGCCCAGAGGGCCTTCAGGAGGTGAAAAAATGGGTGAAAGAGGAGACATGGACGGCTATGGGACAGCGGCAGCTGTCATCATCTTTTTACTTATGCTCGCTTATGCCCTCTCAAAGTGCTTTGCTCCGACTTTCACGCCTTCCCCGACTCCTTCTCCAGCCCCAACCTTCACGCCAACCCCGACGCCTTCTCCAACCCCAACCTTCACGCCGATGCCTTCGCCCACTCCGACTTTCACTCCAACTCCCACCCCCTCTCCGACGCCGGCAGTTCCTCAGACGGCTGAGGTGAGCGCTGCCCTGGCCAACGTCCGCCAGGGGCCGGGGACCGTTTACCCCATGATAGGGCAGGTCAAAGGAGGAACCCGGCTTGAGATAAGGGCCCGGAACGAGAGGGGGAACTGGATAAAGGTCTGCTGCGTCGGCGGGAAGGAAGGATGGGTTTCAGCTTCCCTTCTGAGCATTCCGGGGGAAATCGCCCTGATCCCGGTGACAACCGAAATACCGCCTACTCCCACGCCGAGGCCCACCCCAACTCCCACGCCGACGCCCACGACTGCGGTCTCATGCCCGGCAGGAATGGAGTGCGGGGAGGCTTTCAGCGAGATTTTCGGCAAGCAGGTCAGGTTTTACCGCGGCCAGGGCTATGAAATCGTGGACGCAAGCGACAGGTGGGATGTCATCGTCAGGCGGGACGTCCTGGGAACGGTGCTTCGCGAGGTATTTCCCGAACTCTATGAGAAGCACCCTCACGGCGTCCGCTATCACCTGTATGAGCCCATTTTCAAGCCAGAGTGCGGGCCGGCCCCTCTTGCGCCCATCCCACTGAACCAGATGGGATCAGGGGGGATGTATGACATCTGCCTGCACTTCTACCTTTCCACCGCCGCCTTCGGGGACGGCGAGGGCGCCCAGATAGCGCTTGGCAGCACCTGGCAGATATATCACGATCCGGACGAGGCCTTCATAGCCCTCTGGGCCGGAGGCCCTCACCTGACCGACATCGTTGTGACGGCCTTCATCGTGATGTATACCGGAATGCACAACACCCCCGATTTCCGGCAGAACCCCATTTATTCCCTTCTCGGGCAGCCTTACCGGGAAGGGGACCAGTGGCGGTGGGCGGACCCATTCATTGAGGTGGTGCCGGCGCGATGATAAATTCAAGCGTCAAACTTGGTTTCATAACCCGTTCGGCGGAAGTCAGCGTGGGGCCAGAAGGCCAGAAGCTGACCTTCCGGATGGCCGTGGAAAGGCCAGGACACAGGGATCACTTCACGGTGGTGTGCTACGGAGAGGAATTCATAGAGATGGCGGGCGAGCTCACACGCGGAACAGCAGTGCTTGTCATAGGGAGCGACAGGTCTTTTGACCTGCCGGACGGGAAGAACGTTAAATACGATGTGGTGGCGGAAAAGGTCTTCATTCTCCGCAGCCTCACCGCAGGCGAAGTGGCAAAAATTGTGCGGGACATAGCAGGGCACTTCACAGAAGAGGCGCTGAAGCTTGTGACATTAATTGACTTGAGGCGGGACGATG
>DAOUBN010000067.1:0-4047 GCA_034432815.1 Anaerolineae bacterium
CTGAGAAGCTCCTCCCCCTGGCCGTGCGTTCCCTCACCCTGGTCTACCCCGACCACGCCGGCATTAAGGCGAAAAGGTGGCAATTGCCAAAATTCTGCTACAGGAGAGCTTTCGCTTCTGAGGCTTCAAGCTCAAGCCAGAGGGGTATGAGTTCCCGGTAGACCAGGCAGTAGCGATGGGCATCCCCTGAAAGGGGGCAGCCTCCCCCGCAGAGGTATCGCCACCGACACCAGCGGCAGTGGGCGTTGGCTTCCACAGGGGAAGGCTTAAAGGAAAAACCCCCGCTTTTCCCCAGAAGCATAGGGCAGGAGGCAGAAGTTCCCCCAGGGCCAAAGGCGAAGAAGTTAAGCCCCGCACGACAGGGGTAAGGCGAAGGAGAGGCCAGGTGGATAAGGTCCAGCACCGGAATAGGCCCCTTGCCCTGGCTGAGCTTTCCCCTCGCTACTCCCCACGCTCCCCTCAAGACCCTGACCAGTCCCTCCGGAGCCGGGAGGAGGGGATCATCGGCTCTGCTGGAACGGCAGAAGTTCAGGCTCAGGGGCAGACCCAGGTCCATTGCAAAACCCACCAGTTCCGGTATCCCCGCCAGGTTGGCCGAGGTAATGGTGGCCAAAAGGGAAAGGGAGCAGTTTGCTTTCAGGGCAAGATCCAGAGCGCGCAGGACCAGGGGCAGAGAATCCTCCCCATCGGCGGAAGGGCGCAGGTAGCCGTGCTCGGGACCCAGTCCATCAATGGAAAGCACGATGGCAATCCCCTCATCCCGAAGGAAGGAGAGGATATCCGGCTCAAGAAGAGTGCCGTTGGTGATGACTACTTCCCTGAGGGTCACCCCCGCTTCCTGGGCCTTTCGCCTGGCATATCCATGGACGCTTTTGAGGAGGTCAAAGCGAAGCAGAGGCTCCCCGCCCGCATACTTGAGTTTGAGCCTCTTCCACCCCCTTTCCCTGAGTTTGCCGATGGCCCAATCAACAGCCTTTCTCCCATCCTCTTCCGTCATATCCAGGGGGCTTAAGGGGACGTAGCAATACCGGCAGCGGAGGTTGCAGTTGAAGGTCAGGGCCAGCCACAGGACCAGCCCGGAATGGGAAAGGGTGGCTTGAGGGGCAGGGGAATCGCTTGCAGGTATGAGCAGGCCTGCCTCTGCCATCTCCTGGAGCACGGGAAGCAGAGCATCCAGAGGCAAACCGAGGGCTCTTGAGGCTTCTTCCGGGGTCAGAGGCCGGCGAAAAGCGTTCAGGATGCGGTCGGCTGTATGGTTCAGAACGTGAGGGGGCGAGAAACCCTGGGGGTTGTAAGCGAGGGAATGCTCCTGATCCAGTTCCTTCCAGTAAAGACCAGGGGGGTGCCGCAGAGGGGTGGAAAGGGAAAGCTCCGGGGTTTTTCCTGGGGCAAAATCGGGAAAAGAGGCGCTTTCCCTTCCGCAGGCGCAATCCTGTTCCCCCTCTTCTGCAAGGGGAAGCAGAAGGGGGATTTCTTGAAGCTGATCTTCCATAATTGAAGGTCCTCCATCGGGATTCCTGAACAAAATTATACCCCTTCCCGCCACCAAGTCAACTCAAATTGACAAAAAAGCCCGCTGAGGGTAATATTAATGCGATGTTTTCTCGCCTCAGGAGGCAGGATGAAGAGAAGGGAAGCGCAGGGGTTGATAGTAGGAGGTATCCTGGGAGCGCTCACGGGGATGGCTGTGGCCTGGCTCCTCCTGACTCGCCCTCGGGAAGCGGAAGAGGAAAAGCAGCCGGTCTCCTGGACGGAAGTCCTGAAGCTTGTAGCCTCTCTCCTCCGAATAGCGGAAAGGGTTTCCCGCTGGCTATGACCTGGCTCAGGGTATTCTTGCTCACCCTGGTCCTTTTTTACTTCCTGGGGGCGAACTCTTCCCTGTCAGCCGGCAGCGACCAGGTGGAAGCCATCCTGGGGAAAATGACCCCCGAGGAAAGGGTGGGGCAGCTCTTCCTGGTCACTTTCTATGGCTCCGACCTCTCCCCTGAATCCCCCATCGGAAGGCTCATCCGGGAGTTCAGGATAGGCGGGGTAGTGATTTCTGCTCAGAACCGGAATTTCGCCAACGGTCCTGACACCCCCGCCGAGGTCCTCTCCCTAACCCGGGGGCTCCAGTCCCTGGCAATGAGCGAACCCATATCGGGCTCCACGCCGATCCCCCTCTTCATCGGGGTCAACCACGATGGGGATTTCCCCCAGCTGCGCTCAGGCTTCACCCCGATCCCCAACTACATGGCCATAGGAGCCACCTGGGACGAGAGCCAGGCCGAGCTTGTGGGTTCCATCGTTGGGACAGAGCTGGCCGCCGTGGGGGTGAACATGCTCTTCGGTCCTTCCCTGGACGTGCTGGATAGCCCTGAGGTGGCGATAAAGTCCGGCGCAGGGACCAGGGCTTTCGGCGGGGACCCTTACTGGGTCGGGAAAATGGGCAAGGCTTACATAAGGGGGGTGCACAGGGGAAGCAAGGGGAAGATCTTAACGGTGGCGAAGCATTTCCCCGGTCGGGGAGGGAGCGATCGCCCGCCGGAGGAAGAGGTCTCAACCATCCAGAAATCGGTGCAGGAGCTGCGCAAGATAGAGCTTGCCCCCTTCCTGATGGTCACTCAGGCCCAGGGGGAAGAGGCAACCGACGCTCTCATGAGCTCCCACATCCGCTACAGGGGCTTCCAGGGGAACATCCGCGAGCTCACCCCTCCCCTGAGCCTTCACCCCCAGGGCCTCGGCGTCATCCTCTCTATGCCTGAATTTGCCTCCTGGCGGGAGAAGGGAGGGCTCCTGGTCACCGAATCTCTCGGAGCCCTGGCCATCAAGCGCTACTATGACCCCCAGCTCTCGTCCTTCCCCTTCAAGCGAATCGCTCAGGATGCCTTCCTGGCCGGGAACGACCTCCTCTTCCTCTCCGATTTCTCCCTCTCCGGCTCCTGGGAGGAACACTACGAGAACGTGATCCAGACCATCCTCTTCTTCCGGGAGAAATACGCCGATGACCCCGCTTTCAGGGCGAGGGTTGACGAATCCTGCCGCCGGATCCTGAAGGCGAAGCTGCGCCTCTACCCCCACTTCTCCCTCCAGGAAGTCCTCACCCCTCCCGTGGGTCTGGATGCGGTCGGCTCCTCGGCTGAGAAGCTCCTCCCCCTGGCCTTGCGTTCCCTCACCCTGGTCTACCCCGAGCGGGAGGAACTGGCGGGACGCCTCCCTTCTCCCCCTCTCTCCAGGGATTCCATCATCATCTTCACCGACACCCGCACCTTTAAGGATTGCCAGAATTGCCCACCCGAGCAGACGCTGCCGGTTGACGCCCTGGAAAACGCAATCCTGAGGCTTTACGGACCCAGGGCGACAGGGCAGATAGACCCCGAGAAGATCCACAGCTTCACTTTCACCCGCCTGAAGAACTTCCTCCTTTCCCCTGAGGGGGACAGGGAACTTGAGTCGCTCCTTTCCCAAGCCAATTGGGTGATATTCGCCATGCAGGACCTGGATCCCAGGCGCTACCCGGCTTCCGATGCCTTCAGGGAGCTTCTGCGGAGCCGCCCTGAACTCCTCCGGGAAAAGAAAGTCATAGCCATAAGCTACGGCGCGCCGTATTACCTTGACACGACCGAGATAAGCAAGCTCACCGCCTACTACGCGGCTTACAGCCCGCTCCCCTACTTCGTGGAATACTCAGTAAGGGCCCTTTTCCAGGAGTTCGTCCCCCATTCGGCTCCGCCCGTGAGCGTTCCGGGGGCGAACTACGACCTTATAATCCAGACGGAGCCGGACCCCGAGCAGGTGATTGAGCTGGAGGTGGTGGGGATGCCGAAGGAGGGGACGCCGCAGCCCCTGGACCTCAGGCCGGGCAGCTCCTTCAAGATCCGGACCGGGGTCATCCTGGACCGCAATGGCCACCCTGTGCCCGATGGCACCCCTGTGGTCTTCAGGCTCTTCTATCCGGCCGAATCCCTGGAGTTGCCCCGTCAGGAGGTCAATACTGTGAATGGGGTGGCCGAGATTTCCCTCACCTTGGAGAGGATGGGGCAGCTGGAGATAACGGCCTCAAGCCTC
>DAOUBN010000068.1:0-1531 GCA_034432815.1 Anaerolineae bacterium
GCCCGTCCCCCGGTGCAGCAGGAAAGGCAGTCCGGCGCCAGCCAGGACTGCGAACAGGAGGCCGAAGGGTAAAAGTTGCTCCACATGGGTGGAAATTCCGGTAGCTAGGAGGACGGAGTCCAGTTTAAGCATCGCCCCTGGGGAAGGGGGGCCCCCTACTACCGACCAGGATCTCATCCTGGGCAGAGCCAGGAGCAGCCATGGGGCCCACAGCGCCCCCACCGCCCCAAAAGTCGCAGCGGAGCGAGCCAGGAGCTCCCGCCGGTTCGGCCCCTCAATCGCCCGGACTGAGATCGGGATGGCGCAAACGGGCAGCAGGAGAACCGAGAAATAAAGGGTGTAGAGAGCTGCGAGGCAGGAGACCGCCAGCCCCGCCCAGGCTTTCCATGAGCTCCTGGCAGAGGTAGCTTTGAGGGAGAAGAAAGCCGCCATGGTGAAAAAGAAAGCCGCCGGAGTATACATCCGCATTTCCTGGGACCACCAGATGTGGAACCGGGAGAGGGCCACAAGCCAAAGAGCAAGGAGCCCGGCCCTGGCTCCCCCCACCTTCCGGGCCAGGGGGAAGGCCAGGGCGACCGTCAGGACTGCCAGGATAACCGTGAGGTAACGGGCGAGGAATTCGCTTTCTCCGGCAAACCTCACCCAGAGCCACAGGAGCCAGAAGTAAAGAGGGGGATGGACATCGCCAGCGGTCCAGAGGGTAGCGTCAAGCCAGTTCTGCCGCACGGCCCATATGGCGAGACCCTCGTCCCACCACACATTCTTATCCCCGAGGGCGTGAACCCTCAGGAAGAAAGCGGCCAGTATTCCGGCCAGGGCCAGGAGGTTAATTTTCCGCATTTTCCACCACGACTACCCGCATTATTCCCCTCAGGTCTGGAAAAGAGAGGACCCGGCTCCCGGGGAAAGCCCTGCATGCCACGGCTTTGACCCTGCGGGCCTGGCCCGGGCCAACCTCCAGGAAGAGGGCTCCGCCCCTTTTGAGGTAGCGCGGGGCTTGCAGGATAAGCCTGCGGATGCTCTCAAGGCCATCCGACCCGCCATCCAGCGCTTCCCGGGGCTCCCAGCGCAGCTCGGGAGCGAGCTCATCAAGCCTGGCCGAAGGAATGTAAGGCAAATTGGCCACAATCGCATCCACTGGCCCCTCAAGGGCCGAGAGCAGATCGCTCTGGAGGAAGCGGATGTTCCCTTCCACCCCGTGGAGGATGGCGTTTTCCCGGGCAAGCTCCAGAGCCTGTGGGGAAGAATCCAGGGCATAGATCAGGGCTTTCCCCTTAAGGTGCAGGGCCAGGGCCACTGCTACAGCTCCGCTACCGGTCCCCACATCGGCCAGAGTGAGGGATGGAAATTTCTCCGCCCACTTTAGAACTCGCTCCACCAGGATCTCCGTCTCCGGCCTGGGGATAAGGGCGCGAGGGTCAATTTTCAGGGCTATGCCATAGAACTCAATCTGACCCAGGATATAAGGCAGAGGTTCTCGCCTGAGCCTTCTCTCCATCAGGGCGAGGAAAACCTGCCTCTTTCCCTCCTC
>DAOUBN010000069.1:0-10728 GCA_034432815.1 Anaerolineae bacterium
TGAGGGATGACCTGGCCTCTTTCAAGGACTCAGTGGACAGGCGCTTTGAGGCCGTCAACGCCAGGATTGACGCCGTCCACGACCGGATTGATGCCCTCAGGAAGGATATGGACGACCGATTTGACACCTTCAGAAAAGACATGGATGACCGATTTGATTCCTTCCAAAAAGACATTTACGGCTTGTTTAATTCCTTCCAGAAGGATGTTAACGACCGGATTGATGCCGTCAATGCTCGGATTGACGCCCTCAGGAAAGACATAGACGACCGATTTGACGCCTTTCAGAAAGATGTTAATGACCGGATTGATGCCTTCCGCTCGGACTTTGAGGCTTTCCAGAGGAGCATGGAATCAAGGCTTGACCTCATGAACGAGAGGATGCTCACCCAAGCTCGCTGGTTCGTGGCCTCCATAGCTGTCCTGGGAACAGTCATAAGCATCCTCCTGGCCATAGGCCAGTTCCTGAGGTAGTTCCTCCAGGGCCTTTCAGCCTGGCCAGGGGTTATAACTTAACAGGACATTCTCGGGAAAACTGACCCTCAAGGAGGCAATTTATGGGGATAAGAGAACTCATTGAGGACCTCCGGAAAAAGAGAGAAGAAGCCCGACTTGGAGGCGGGGCAAAAGCTGTAGAAACCCAGCACTCCAAGGGTAAACTCACCGCCAGGGAAAGGCTTGAAAGGCTCCTTGACGAAGGATCGTTCCGGGAGATAGATGTTTTTGTGACCCACAGGGCCACCGAGTTCGGGATGGCCGAGAGAAAATACCTGGGGGATGGAGTTGTAACAGGCTGGGGAACCATTAACGGAAGGCAGGTTTTCGTCTTCGCCCAGGATTTCACCGTATTCGGGGGAAGCCTGGGGGAAGCTCACGCCGCTAAAATATGCAAAGTTATGGACATGGCCATGAAGATGGGGGCCCCCATCATCGGCCTCAACGACTCAGGGGGAGCCCGAATTCAGGAAGGGGTCATGAGCCTGGCAGGCTACGCTGAGATCTTCCTGCGCAACACCCTCGCCTCCGGTCTCATCCCTCAGATCTCGGCCATAATGGGGCCGTGCGCAGGGGGAGCAGTCTATTCGCCAGCCATAACCGACTTCATCATAATGGTCAGGGGTATAAGCCATATGTTCATAACCGGCCCCCAGGTCATAAAGGCAGTCACCCGCGAAGAGGTGACCTTTGAAGAGCTGGGCGGCGCCGACGTCCACGCCACTAAAAGCGGCGTAGCTCACTTTGTAGCTGAAAGCGAGGATCACTGCTTCCAGATCATCCGCAGCCTCCTGAGCTACATCCCCCAGAACAACATGGAGGACCCGCCCTTCGTCCCCACCGATGATGACCCCTACCGCCAGGACCCTGAGCTTGACGAAATCGTGCCCGATAGCCCCACCAAGCCCTACGACATAAAAGAAGTAATAAGGAGGGTGGTGGACAACGGCGAATTTCTGGAAGTCCACGCCTCTTACGCCCCGAACATTGTGGTGGGCTTCGCCAGGCTCGGGGGCTACAGCGTGGGCATAGTGGCAAACCAGCCCAAAGTCCTGGCTGGAGCCATTGATATAGATGCCTCTGTGAAAGCAGCCCGCTTCGTCCGCTTCTGCGATGCCTTCAACATACCCCTGGTGGTCTTTGAGGATGTTCCTGGATACCTTCCGGGCGTCGCCCAGGAGCACGGAGGAATAATCCGCCACGGAGCCAAGCTCCTCTACGCCTTCTGCGAGGCCACCGTCCCCCGCATAACGGTCATAACCCGGAAGGCCTATGGAGGAGCCTACTGCGTGATGAACTCCCGCCACATAAGGGGGGATCTCGTCCTGGCCTGGCCCACTGCGGAAATAGCCGTCATGGGGCCTGAAGGCGCCGTGAACATCGTCTTCCGAAAGGAACTGGAGCAGGCCCCTGACCCCGAAGCCCTCAGGGAAAAGCTCATAGAAGAATACAGGGCCAAATTCGCCAACCCCTATGTGGCCGCCTCCCGCGGCTTCATAGACGACGTAATAGAGCCTCACGAAACCCGACCTCGTCTCATAGAAGCCCTTAAAGCCCTTCAGAACAAGCGGGACACCAACCCGCCCAAGAAACACGGGAACATCCCTCTCTGAGGCGGAGATGACCAGGCTCATAATCCAGATACCCTGCTACAACGAAGAAGAAAACCTTCCCCGAACCCTGAAAGAGATCCCCAGGTCCATCCCGGGCGTGGACCGGGTGGAGATCCTGGTGGTGGACGATGGAAGCACCGATGGGACGGTTAAAGTGGCGCGGGAAATGGGGGTGGATCACATCCTCAAACTACCCTACCACATGGGGCTGGCGAAGGCCTTCAAGGCTGGCCTTGAGGAAGCCCTCCGGCTTGGGGCGGACATCATCGTCAATACCGATGCCGACAACCAGTATCCTGGAAGATACATCCCGATGCTGGTGGAGCCCATCCTGAGGGGGGAGGCCGAAATAGTGGTGGGAGACCGGGGGGTTGCCAGAGTGCCGCATTTTTCCCTGATAAAGCGCTTCCTCCAGTTCTTCGGGAGCAAGGTGGTGGGCATGGCCGCGGGCATGGAGATTCCAGATGCCACCAGCGGCTTCAGGGCGATGAGCCGCTACGCCGCCCTCCAGACCATCGTGCTGAGCGAATATTCCTACACCCTGGAAACCCTGATCCAGGCCGGAGTTCAGAAAATCCCCGTGAAATACATCCCCATTGAGCCGAACCCGCCCGTGCGGCCGTCACGCCTCATAAGGAGCATACCCCACTACCTCGCCCTGTCCTTTTCCACAATCCTGCGCATATACACCATGTATCGCCCCCTCAAAGTCTTCCTCTTCTGGGGAAGCCTCAGCATAGCGGGAGGGGTTGCCCTGGGACTCCGCTTCGTTTACTTTTACCTCACCGGCAGAGGCACCGGCCACATCCAGTCCCTCATACTGGCGGCGATCCTCTCCATCGTTGGGTTCCAGATATGCCTGATAGGCCTGCTGGCGGACCTCGTGGGATTCAACCGCAAGCTCCTTGAAGAACTCCTCCTCAAGGTCAGGAAAATGGAAATGGAGCTGGAGAGCCTGCGGAGGGAAGGAAGAGATGGAGTTCAAGAACAGGCTGATCCTCGTGGTGGATGACGAAAAGAAGCTGGTGGATTTCATAAGGATGAACCTGGAGCTTGAGGGCTTCAGGGTTTCCGAAGCCTACACCGGGATGGAGGCTCTGGAGAAGATCAAGAAGGAGCTCCCGGACCTGGTGGTGCTGGATGTGATGCTTCCGGACCTTGACGGATTTGAGGTCCTTGAATACCTGAGAGGATTTTCCCAGGTTCCGGTGATAATGCTAACAGTGAGGGACGAGGAGGAGGACAAAATCCGGGGCCTTGAGCTCGGGGCCGACGATTACGTCACCAAACCCTTCAGCCCCAGGGAACTGGTCAGCCGGATAAAGGCAGTGCTGAGGCGAGTGTATTCGGTGACGCCAGCCAGCGAGGTGGTCAAGGTGGATGACGACCTCACCATTGATTTCCGGAACAGGGAGGTAATAGTAAGGGGGCAGAAGGTCAAGCTTCGCCCCACCGAATACCGGCTCCTTTACCACCTGGTGAACAACGCGGGCTGGATAATGCCCCACGACATGCTCCTCTCAAAGGTTTGGGGGAGGGAATACCGGGATGACGTGAACCTCCTCAGGCTTTATATAAACTACCTCCGCCGGAAGATAGAACCTGACCCATCCAATCCCCGCTACATCCTCACCGAGAAGGGGGTTGGATACAAATTCGTGGACTTCAAGAAGGGCCAGGATGCTCAGGGAGCTTCTCAAGGAAATAGCCAGCGGTAAAGTCCTGAGCCTCGGGGAACTGGCCGCCCGCTTCGGCCTTGGGGAAGAAACTGTGAGGGCAATGCTGGAGGAACTGGAGAGGAGGGGGTATCTCTCATCCCGCTCCCCCGATTGCTCCCTCCGCTGCGAAGGCTGTCCCCTGAAAGGCTCCTGCGGGGTGGCCGGGATTGACAGGATCTGGTTCCTTACTGAAAGGGGAAAGAAAGCCATCGGGGAGGAAAGAGATGGTTGAATGGAAAGATAGGCTGGAAAGCCTGCGGCTCAAATCCCTCAAAGAGCTTTTCGGTGTGGAAAAGCCGATAATAGGGATGGTGCACCTTTGGCCCCTGCCGGGAGCCCCCGGCTATACCGGCTACAGCATTGATTTCATCATAGAAAAGGCCCTGGAGGATGCCCATGCCCTGGCTGAAGGAGGCGTTGACGGCCTCATCGTGGAAAACATGTGGGATCTTCCCTACTTTGTGGGCGACGAGGTCCCGCCCGAGGAAATGACCGCCCACGCCGTCGCCGCCCGCAAGGTGGTGGAGGAGGTTAAGATCCCCGTGGGGATAAACGTGGTGCACAACGGAGGGGTGATAACCCTGGCCATTGCCGTGGCTTCCGGCGCCCGGTTCATAAGGGTCTGCCTCCTGACCGGGGCCAGGGTCTGGGACACAGGGGAACTTGACCAGGGCTGCGCTGCCAGGCTGCTGCGCAAACGCAAGGAACTGGGGGCTGAGCACATCAAAATCTTTGCCGATGTGGACAAGAAGCACTCAGTCCCATTCCCGGGCATTGACCTGGCAACCCACATAGAATGGACCGAATTCTATCTGGCCGATGCCCTGATCGTTTCCGGGAAGATGACGGGGAGCGCCCCCGAGCTTGAGAAGGTGAAAAAAGCCCGCGAGCTCAGTTCCAGGCCCATCCTGATCGGGAGCGGGGCCACCCTGGAGAACATCGCCGAATTCCTGAAGTATGCCGATGGGGCCATCGTGGGCACCTATTTCAAAAAGGACGGAATAGCAGAGAACCCGGTCGATCCAGACCGGGTCAAGCGCTTCATGGAGGCGGTGAGGAAAATTCGGGGCAATCCCTAACCCATGCGGATGAGGAGGTGACGGGGCGGCCGCCTCTCCATGATTATTATGGAAGCCCAGGAGAGGGCCACCGCCGCCAGGGAGAGCACGATGAAAGAGATGTTCCAGCCAGGGCTCCCTTTCGGGCGAGCGCCCGGCAGGAGCATCATCAGGCGCATGACAATGTTCAGCCCATTCACAAAGACCAGGAGGTTCCTCCCGGCTATAGGGGTCAGAACACCCGTGTTAAGCCCCAGAAGGGCCAGAATCAACAGGATGAACAGCGTAGCCGGCAGAACGGCTACTGTGATTTCTTTGAGGAGCAGTTGAGGCGGGTAAAGGAAAATGGCAATTATCTGCAACAGTATAACTCCCAGGAGCCAGAGGTATCTGCGGGCCACGACTTCTCTCCTTGCAAGGGATTGCGCTGAGACCAAGGCTTATTCTCCTCCCAGGTAGGCTACCTTGACCTGGGGGTTCTCCCGGAGCTCTTCAGCTGTCCCCTCAATGGTGATTATCCCGGCCTCCAGGACATAACCCCTGTGGGCGACTGAAAGGGCCATGTGGGCGTTCTGCTCCACCAGGAGGATGGTAACTCCCTGGCGGTTGATCTCCTTTATCGTTTCGTAGATTTCCTCAATCAGGACGGGCGCCAGGCCCATGGAAGGCTCGTCCATAAGGAGGAGACGGGGGCGCCCCATGAGGGCCCGGCCCAGGGCCAGCATCTGCTGCTCCCCTCCCGAGAGGGTCCCACCCATCTGGTAAGCCCTTTCCTTGAGCCTGGGGAAGAGCTTGAAGACCCTCTCCAGGTTCTCCTCAATCTCCCGGCGGTCCTTCAGGGTATAAGCTCCCATCTCCAGGTTTTCCAGGACCGTCAGGTTGGCGAAGATCTTCCGGCCCTCCGGGACGTGGATCACCCCTTTCTTGACGATAGCATCCGCTGGCAGCGTGGTGAGGTCCACGCCGTCGTATAATATCCTGCCCTTATCGGGGATGAGGAGGCCGGATATGGTCCGCAGGGTGGTAGACTTCCCGGCACCGTTAGCCCCGAGGAGAGTGACTATTTCCCCCTCGTTCACGTGGAAAGAGATCCCGTGCAGAGCCTTTATCGCCCCGTAGGATACATGAAGATCTTCCACTTTAAGGAGCGGATTCATGCCTCTCACCCCCATTAGCGGATTGCCATCCGGCCGAGGTAAGCCTCAATCACTTTGGGATTGCTGCGCACTTCCTCAGGCTTGCCCCTGGCGATTATCTCCCCGAAGTCCATGACCGTGATCCACTCGCAAATGTTCATTATGAGGCGCATCCTGTGTTCCACCAGAAGGACGGTGAGGTTGAACCGATCCCTGATGAAACGGATCAACTCCATCAACTCGTCAATCTCCTTGGGGTTCATCCCCGCCGCGGGCTCGTCCAGAAGGAGGAGCTGGGGTCTGGTAGCCAGCGCCCTGGCAATCTCCAGCTTCCTCTGCATGCCGTAAGGGAGGCTTCCAGCGATATCGTTCTGCCTCTCCGCCAGGCCGAATATCTCCAGAAGCTCCTGAGCGAGTTCGGTGATCTCCTTCTCGCCCCTGCTGCACCTGGGGGAGCGGAGGAAAGAGTCAAAGACGCCATAACCGGCAAGGTAGTGGTGGGCTATGCGCACGTTGTCCAGGACCGTGAGGGTGGGGAAAAGGCGGATGTTCTGGAAAGTGCGGGCTATCCCAAGCCTTATGATCTCGTGAGGAGGCAGGCCCACCAGCTCCACGCCCCTGAAGCGGATGCTCCCGGCGGTGGGCCTGTATACCCCGGTTATGAGGTTGAACACGGTAGTTTTGCCCGCCCCGTTGGGACCGATTAGGCCCACCAGTTCCCCTTCCCTCAGGGTAATGGAGAAATTGCTCACAGCTTTCAGACTGTCAAAGTAGTGGGTCAGACCCTCAATCTCCAGGATTACCGGCCTCTGATCCGTCATGCCTTAACCTCCCCAGCTTTCCGGACAGGAGGATAAGTCTGGCGCAGGAACGGGATCTCGTAGCGGCCCAGGAGGCCCTGAGGCCTCAGAAGCATCAAGAGAAGGAGGACCAGCGGGTAGATAACGTAGCGCCAGTTCTCAAAGCCCGTGGGGAGGACAAGCCTCAGAACCCCTTCCAGTAAGAAGACCCAGAAGAAGCCAGTTATGATGGTGCCGGTCATGCTGCCGAGGCCTCCGAAAACCACAATGATGAGAGGGTTGAAAGAGGGGAGGAAGCCGAACATTGTGGGGTGAAGGAAGGCCTGGTCGTGGGCTCTTATGCCGCCAGCCAGCCCCGCAAAGACGCTACCTATCACGAAAGCCAGAATCTTGGTGCGGGCCACGTCTATGCCCATGAGGGCAGCAGCCCTCTCGTCTTCCCTGACAGAGACGATAGCCCGGCCCACGCTGGAATGCAGGAGGTTCCGCATGAAGAGCACCACAAACATCAAGGAAGCAAAAACCCAGGGCCAGGTGGTCCACTTAGGTATCCCCACCATACCCCTGGCCCCCTTCATCTCGGGGAAAGGCAGGATCGTATCGGAGTTGTCCAGGAGCACTTTAACTATAATGGTGAAACCAAGGGTGGCGATCCCGAAGTAGTCCGAGCCAAGGGTAAGGACAGGGATTCCGAAGAGGAAGCTCACAATTCCAGCGATAGCCATTCCTCCGAGCAGGGCAAGGAAGAAGACGATCTGCCTCCCGACAGGTTCTGGGAGGCTCTGGATGAAGGAGTAGATAACCGGCCCTGCAAAGGGACGGAGGACTTTGAGGGCCACAGCGAAACCCGTAACCGTGGCTATAGAGTGGAAGACGAATTCAGTGAAAACGCTGACTCCGTAAAAGCGTTTTAGGAAACTGGCCACGCCCCACATCAAGAGCAGTGCCAGCGCCGAACCCCCTATCACTACCACCAGCCCTGAAGGGTCTCCTCTGACCCAGCGCCATGTGATATCGGCGGCAGTGTAGGCCCCAAGGCCGTAGAACCCGTATTGCCCTAAGGAGAACTGGCCGTTGAAGCCGTAGATGAGGTTGAGGCCGAGGCTGACCATGGTCATTGCTGCGCCCCAGAAGATTACGGTCTGCCAGTAGGCGTTGAGCCTTCCTGTCTCAATGAGGAACTGGATCAGGGCGAAGATCAGGAGAGAACCGCCAATGAAAAAGACAGCAGGGCTTTTGAGTTTCCGAAGCATCTCTTCCTCCCCTTTAGACCTTCTCCCCAGGAGCTTCTCCAAAGATGCCCTGAGGCCTTATGAGCAGGATTATGATCAGCAGGGAGAAAGCCACCGCGTCCCGCATCGGGGTTGAGATGAAGCCGGCGCTCAGGACTTCAGCCATGCCCATGATGAGGGAACCCACCAGAGCTCCCGGTATGCTCCCTATGCCTCCCAGGACGGCGGCGATGAAGGCTTTGAGGCCAGGCAATATCCCCATCAGGTGGTGGACCTGCTTGAAGGCGGTGGCGTATAGCACTCCACCGGCTCCCGCCAGCGCCCCGCCTATAGCGAAAGTCACGGCTATAACATTGTCAACGTTTATCCCCATGAGCCTGGAAGTGGGCTTATCGTAAGCCGAAGCCCTCATGGCCTTGCCAACCTTGGTCCTGGTGACTATGTATTGGAGGGCCACCACCAGGAGGACCGAGGCGCTCATGATCACCAGCATGACGTTGGAGACTGTAAGGTCCCACTTGATTATTCCCCAGGTGGGAAGCACCACCACCATGCCCAGGACCAGAGTCAGGAGGCCGCCCAGGTAGAGGAAGAACTGGATGAAGGGGTGGTTGCGCCAGAGAGCGGCTTTGGAGTTGCCCCTGTTGCTCAAGCCGTTGACGGTGAAGTGGGTGGCCAGGCTAAGGGCGAAAACCCCGCTCAGCAGGCCAAGAGCCCAGGGGGGTATATCCTTAGCCCTCAGCACCGTCAGCTCAAAGGGGCGGGGATATGTAATGTAGTTGTTGGTGTAAACGAAGGGCAACGCACCGAAATACTCCAGGAAGAATGAAACGCCTATGGCCGTGATCAGTGCGGCGATCCTTGGCATCGCCCTCAAAGGCCGGTAGGCAAACCTTTCTATGGTAACTGCCAGCAGGGAGCACATGACCATGGAGAGGATTATAACGGTGGCGGATCCCATCAGAGTTCCGATCATGCTGTTGATCCCAGGCCACAGGTTGAAGGGCCAGCGGTGAAGTTCCATGGTGGAGATGGCGAAGAAACTGGTCATGGCCCCCACCATGAAAACGTCGCCGTGGGCGAAGTTGATCAGCCTTATAATTCCATAAACCATCGTATAACCGAGGGCAATGAGGGCATAGAGGAAGCCAAGCTGTATCCCATTGAGGATCTGCTGGACGAAGACTCCAGGGCTGGCCATAGCCTTGCGGACGAAGAAAGCCAGCGCCAGGAGTCCCACAAGAGCTATTATGCCGCTGGCTATCCGGTTCAGAATTGCGCCATTATACCTCTTGCGAAGGGCAACCCTTCCCCTCTCTTCCAGGCTCGCGTAGGCCATTGGCTTCACCTCCCTGAATTAAAGGCCGGGGGGAATAATCCCCCCGGCCTCTTTCTCCCCCAAGCCCTTACGGCGAGACAATGGAGACGAACTTGACCTGCCCATCCTTAACCTGGAGGATGACAGCGGGCTTGACGGGGTTGTGCTGGTTGTCAAAGGCCACCTCGCCCGAGACCACCGAGAACTTCATCTTCTCCATGGTCTTGGCCACCTGAATCGGGTCATCGGTGCCGGCGGCCTGGATGGCCTCAAAGAGGATGTTGGCGGCGTCATAGGCCAGGGTGGCCAGGGCATCCGGGACCTTGCCATACTTGGCCTTGTATTTCTCAACCCACTCCTTCACGACGGGGCGCGGGTCCTCAGCGGAGTAGTGGTTGGGGAAGTAGCCGCCATCCACAGCCTTCAGGTCAAGCTGCGGGGAGTCCCAGCCATCGCCGCCCATCATGGTGGCGGTGATCCCGAGCTGGCGAGCCTGAGCGGCGATCACGTTCACAGTGGAGTAGTAGTCGGGCAGGTAGAGGATGTCGGGGTTGGCCTCCTTAACCTTGGTCAGGATGGCGGAGAAGTCCTTGTCAGCAGCGGTGTAGGTCTCCCAAACCACCACCTTGCCACCGCCCTTCTCAAAGGCATCGCGGAAGAACTCAGCCAGGCCACGGACGTAGTCGTTGCCCTGGTCCAGGAACACGGCAGCAGTCTTGGCTTTCAGGGTCTCAAGGGCGAACTTGGCGCCCACAAGGCCCTGGAACGGGTCAATGAAGCAGGCCCTGAAGACGGTGGGCTTGGCGTTGCCTTTCTCGTCAATGGTCACTTTGGGGTTGGTGGAGGTGGGGCTTATCTGGAGGACGCCCTTGGCAGTGGCAATCTCGGAGACGGGGATTGAAGCCTTGGAGCAGACTTCGCCGATGATGAACTTGACCTTATCCTGCTCAATCACTTTGTTGGCTGCGGCGACAGCAGGCTCGGCCTCGCACATGCTGTCCTCAACGACGGGGACTATCTTGCGGCCGAGGACTCCACCCTTGGCGTTCCACTCCTCAATCGCCAGGAGAGCGCCATCTCGGGTGGACTCACCGAAAGTCGCCACGTCGCCGCTCAGGGGAGCCAATATGGCCACTTTGAGCTCCGCTGCCGGGGCTGGCGTCGGCGTTGCCGGGGCAGGAGTAGGTGTTGCCGGAGCGGGTGTTGGGGTTGCAGGAACCGGCGTGGGTGTAGGGGCGGGGGTCTTGCAGGCCACGAGCCCCGCTACGATGGCAAGCAAGGTCAGCACTGCAAAGATCCGCTTACTCATACTACCCCCTCCTTAGAGGAATTTGCCCACCTGTGCGGTGGGTGCTTAAC
>DAOUBN010000070.1:0-5257 GCA_034432815.1 Anaerolineae bacterium
CCCCGTCAGGGGGACTTTGTCCCCCTGCCCCCCCTTTTTCATGGGGGTGGAGGGGGCAGAGCCCCATCCCGGGGGATGCGGGAGGGTGTCCCCCAGCCTTTTCTTCTCTAAAGGGTTAGGGGGGTGGGAGGACACCCCTCCACTTCCCCCTGCGCCCCCTGTTTTCCCCATCCTTCGCCCGGATGCGTGAGAGCTTTGAAAGGCCCCGGGGCATGAGCTGGCCAATTTCCCCTGCCCCGGGCAAATGTGATATAATGAAAGCACGGAGGCCCGGATGATCGTAGAAGTCCGCAACATCGTCAAAAGGTATGGCGAACTGGTGGCCGTAAAAGGCCTCTCCTTTGAGGTGAACAGAGGGGAGATATTCGGCCTCCTGGGGCCAAACGGCGCCGGAAAAACCACCACCATCCGCATACTGCTGGACATCTTCAAACCCGACGAAGGCGAGGTCAGGATCTCAGGCAGAAAACCTTCCGAGGTCAGGGAAAAGATCGGGTATTTGCCCGAAGAGAGAGGCCTCTACCAGAACCTCCAGGTCCTTGAGACCCTCCTCTACCTGGCTCAACTGAAAGGCGTCCCCGGCCGCCTCGCCAGGGAAAGAGCCCTCGCTCTGCTGGAGAAGGTGGAACTTGCAGACAGGGCCCGCAACAAAGTGAAAGAATTGAGCAAAGGGATGCAGCAGAAGCTCCAGTTCATAGCCTCCATCGTCCACGACCCCGAACTGGTCCTCCTGGACGAGCCCTTCCAGGGCCTGGACCCGGTGAACGTGGATCTCCTGAGAGGGATGATCAGGGAACTTCAGAGCGAGGGCAAGACCATCGTCCTGAGCTCCCATCAGATGAACCTGGTGGAAGCCCTGTGCGACCGCATTCTCCTCATAAACAGGGGGGAATCGGTTCTCTACGGCCCCCTCCGGGAGATAAAAAGGCGCTTCGCCCCTAACAGCGTCCTGGTCAGAAGCCCGGCGCTCCCTTCCTCAATACCGGGCGTTACGTCCATTGCGAAGAAAAATGATGCCTTCTTTTTAACTCTGGACGAGGGCGCTTCGCCCACGAGCATACTGAAAGCTTTGGTGGAAGCCAGCGTTGAAATTGAAGCTTTTGAGGTGGCTCCGGTGCCTCTGGAAGAGATCTTCGTGAAAGTTGTTAAAGAGGGGGAAAAGGGTGCGCCCCAGCAGGGTATGGGCCATAATCCGGCATGAGTATGTAACCAATATAAGGAGGCCGGGCTTTATCATAATGACCGCCATCGTCCCGGCTCTGGCGATAATCGGGCTGCTTATAGGGGCATACGGCGGTGGGGCCTTCAGGAGCATGGCCCAATCCCTGGAGGACCTTTTTGAAGGCGCCTCCAGAAAGGTGGGAGTTGTGGACCAGACTGGCCTGTTCACCCCCCTCCTGCCCGAGTATGAGGGGAATTTTGTGCTGCTGGGAGAGGAAGAAGCCCGCCAGGCCCTTGAGGGGGACGAACTGGATGTGGCGCTGGTGATACCGCCCGATTACGTTGAGACCGGAAAGGTGAGGGTCATCACGAAGGGGAGCGGTTTTGAGGCTGCTGCTATTGAGGATTCCAGCAGGTTCAAAGGCTTCTTCGTCGCTCACCTCCTGCGGGGGAAAGTGGACCCCCAAATCAGCCGCCGCGCTGCGGACCCGATAAACGCTCAACCCGAAGTCCTGGGCGGGAAGGGGGAAACCAGAGGAGGCGGCCCGTGGGGCATCATCTTCTCTTTCGTAATCCCTTATCTCCTGAGCTTCTTGCTCATCATGACCATCTTCGTGTCCTCGGGTTACCTGCTCCAGGGCATCGCTGAGGAAAAGGAGAACAGGGTGATGGAGGTAATCGTGTCCTCGGTTTCCCCGCTGGAATTGCTCGTGGGCAAGGTGCTGGGCCTCGGAGCCGTGGGCTTAACCCAGATCGCCGTCTGGATCCTGTCCATCCTAGGGTTCACGAGCGGGAGCATTTTCCTCCTGGCGGTTTCGGCCTTCTCGCTCCCCGCCCGCGTTTTAGCCCTTGCGGTCGTCTACTACATCCTGGGTTTCACCCTCTACGCCTTCCTTATGGCCGGGGTTGGCTCCTTAGGAGCGACCATGAGGGAGAGCAACCAGCTGGCAGGCATCTTCTCCCTCTTTGCTGCAGCCCCTTACATGCTCAGCGGCTTTCTGATGGCCAACCCCAACCTAACCATCGCCAGAGTTCTGAGCTTCTTCCCCCTCACCGCCCCCACGATGATGCTCTTCAGGCTGCCCCTTGCCAGGGTCCCCTGGGTGGATGTGGCCGGAAGCCTTGCGATCCTCGTCCTTTCCATTATCGCTTCGGTCTGGATCGGGGAAAAGCTTTTCAGGGTTGGAATTCTGATGTATGGCAAGCGCCCTTCCTGGAAGGAAATCCTGCTTATCCTCCGCAGTTCTTAAGGGGATGTAAGGATGTCCAGTTACCTTCTCATCTTTGCCAGTGCACTGGTCATAGCTTTTGCGGGAACCCCCCTCGCCCGGAAGCTTGCGCCGAAGCTTGGCTTTATGGATTACCCCTCCCCCCGGAAGGTGCATGCGCGTCCCATGCCCAAGCTCGGGGGCGTGGCCATCTACGCTGCCTTCATCATTGCCCTTGTCCTTGCCGGAAATCGCTTCTACATCTCCCAGCTCTTCAGCATTTTGCTGGGCGCCACCATCGTCTCCTTCATGGGGGTGTGGGATGACCGGTGGGGGCTGAGGCCCCTGGCCAAGCTGGCCGTCCAGGTGATAGCAGCTCTGCTGCTGTATTCCACCGGGGTAAGGGTTCAGATTTTCCCCTACCACTACCTCAACCTCCCGATCCATCTTCTTTGGGTTGTGGGGATAACCAATGCCATGAATCTGCTGGACAACATGGATGGCCTTTCCGGGGGCGTGGCGGTGGTGGCCTCGGCCTTTTTCCTTTTCCTGGCAGCGGTCAATGGCCAGTATCTTGTGGGGGCACTGGCCGCGGCGCTCCTTGGGGGGTGCCTTGGCTTCCTGTTCTACAACTTCAACCCGGCCACCATTTTCATGGGGGACTCGGGAAGCCTCTTCATCGGGTTCATGCTGGCGGCGGTGGGGATAAAGCTCCGCTTCCCCCATAATATCCCCGCCGTCACCTGGATGGTTCCGGTCGTGATCCTCTGGGTGCCCATATTTGACACCACCCTTGTGGTGTTATCGCGCCTGCGCCGGAGGCTTAACCCCCTCACCAATCCCGGCAAAGATCACCTCTCCCACAGGCTTGTGGCGATGGGGATGAGCAAGCGGGAAGCGGTTATGGCCATTTACCTCATGAGCGGAGGGCTCGGGCTCCTGGCCCTCTTCATCACCCAGGCTTCCATCCCCGAAGCCTGGGCTATCATGGGTTTGCTTATGGTCCTTTCCCTCTGGGGGATATGGAAGCTGGAAAAAGGCTGGAAAGGAGGCGGCTATGGAGATGGAGATAAAGATAAACGCCAGGAACATTGAGGTTACGGACCGCTTGAGGGAGTATCTGGAGAAGAAGCTGAGGAAAATGCCCCGCTACCTCCCGAACCTCCTGGAAGCCCAGGTGGAGCTATCCAGGCAGGATACCAAGAACATTAAAGACAGCCACCGCGTTGAGATCACCCTACGCAGTTCCAGGGCCTTCATAAGGGCTGAGGAGACCTCGGCCGATATCTTCGCCGCTATTGACGCGGTGGTGGATAAGCTCTCCCGCCGGATTGAACGCTACAAGGGCAAGCTCTACGACAAAGGCCGCGGGCGCGCACAGGAAGAAATCGTGGAGGCTGTCCCTGAGGAAACCCCCAGGATCGTCAAAGTCAAAACTTTCCCCGTCTCCCCCATGTCCGAAGAGGAAGCCATTGAGCAGATGGAGCTCCTGGGGCACGATTTCTTCATCTTCCTGAACGCCGAAGACGGCCAGATAAATGTCCTGTATCGTCGGAAGGATGGAAACTACGGCCTCATAAAGCCGGAAATAGCTTAAGCGGGGGCCTTCTCCATCCTCTGAGGCTGATGAGTCTTCTTCCACTCCTCAAATAGCTCGTCAAAGTGGGCCTTGTGCTCTACGTAGAAGCGGTCAAACATGTCAAAGGCGTTCTGGACGAGTTGTTCAAACCGTTCCCTGGTTATCACACTCTTCACCAGGGTAAGGTCAAAGTTTCCGATCCTGTCGGGGAGCATGGCGTAGATTGAATCCGCTATGAGCTTTTTATCGGCCCCGCGGATGCGCTCGTATCCTTCATCCACTGCCCTTTCTCCCAGGCGGTAGGCTGCGCATATTCCCTGGAAGATTATGGGCAGAAGGGCCGCCTCAATCTGGGCTTCCAGGGGATAGCCCTGCCTCTTGCTCTGGAGCCAGTTGTAGAGGAGCACCAGGAGGATGAAGAGGGAGAAGGAAATGGCGATTGCGGCCAGTATGGCGATGGCGGCGTTAACCATGGCTTCCCTCCTTCTGGTAAAGTTCCAGGAGAACCCCGTGCAGGCTCCTGGGGTGAACGAAGGCCATTTTCCGGCCGTGGGCCCCTGTTCGGGGTTGTTCATCAATGAGCGTAACTCCCTTGCCGGCTAAATCCCGAAGGGTCTTCTCTATGTCCTCAACTTCAAGGCAAATGTGATGGATGCCCTCTCCTCTCTTCTCCAGGAATTTGGCGACAGGGCTTTCGGCGGAGAGGGGCTCCAGAAGCTCAAGGCGTGCTTCCCCCACCGGGAGGAAGGCAACGCGGACCCCCTGCTCGGGCACCTCTTCCACCCCTTTAAGCTCAAGGCCCAGGATGTCCCTGTAAACTTTGAGGGCTTCCTCAATGCTCTGGACGGCAATAGCTATGTGGTCAATTTTCATGGCTGACCTCCCCTGAAGCCGTTTTTTATAGTTTAGCATGTGGAGATTGAGGCCGCAAAAGGAGGGGCGGAGGGTTACCCCGGGGAAAGATTCAACAGGGGGTGGAAGGGGCGCAGCCCCCTCCCGGGGGCTCCGGGAGGTGTCCCCCCGCCCTTCTTTTTTCCCACCCCCGTTCCCTGCGGCTCAGCGGGCTTCAGGGGCCCTCTCGTGGGCAGGTTTCAGGAGATGCTACCTCGCCCCCGTTTTTGTTTTCGTGGGGGGACACCCCCCACTTCCCCCCGTCAGGGGGACGGAGTCCCCCTGAACCCCCTGTTTTTCCCTTTCACGGGGGGCATAGCCCCCATGCCGGGGGGCTTCGGAGGGTGTCCCCCCGCCCTTCTTTTTTCCCACCCCCGTTCCCTGCGGCTCAGCGGGCTTCAGGGGCCCCCTCGTGGGC
>DAOUBN010000071.1:0-4104 GCA_034432815.1 Anaerolineae bacterium
CCCCCGTCAGGGGGACTCCGTCCCCCTGCACCCCCTCTTTCATGGGGGTGGAGGGGGCGCAGCCCCCTCCCGGGGGGCCTGGGGGGTGTCCCCCCAGAGAAACCAATTAAAGGGGCGAGAAGGCAACTCCTGCAACCCGGCCACGAAGGGGACCCTGAACCCCGGCGAACCCCGAGCTAACGAGGGTGGGAAAAAATTAGGGGTGCAGGGGGCGTAGCCACTATGCCAGGGGGTCCAGGGGATGTGCCCCTGGAAAAACAAATCCCCCACCCCCGCTCCCTGCGGCTAAGCCAGGCTTCAGGCTCCCACTCGTGGCCGGGTTTCAAAAGGTGGCAACTCGCCCCCAATTTTGTTTTCGTGGGGGGATACCCCCCACTTCCCCCCGTCAGGGGGACTCCGTCCCCCTGCACCCCTTGCTTTTCCTCTAAACCCCGACCTGAGAAAAGGGCAGCGGGAAAAGGCAGGAATCGGGTTTGACACTTCCCCAGCCTTAAAGTATAATCCGGCACAGATTTTCAGGGTTAGGAGGACAAATTGAGGGAGCGAAACCTCCTGATACTTGCAGCGATCGCGCTTCTGGTTGCTTTCTGCCTCTGGGTTGACCTGCCCCAGACGAAGGCCCTTAGCTTTCAGATTGGCCCCCTGAAAGTCTACAGGGAGATAAAGTTCCGCCTCGGCCTTGACCTCCAGGGAGGGCTGCAGCTCGTCCTGGAATCCGACCTCCCCCCTGGGGAATCGCCCTCGCCTGAAGCCATGGAGGCAGCCCGCAACATCGTCCAGAACCGCGTTGACGGCATGGGGGTGGTGGAGGCTGTGGTCCAGCGCCAGGGGGAGAACCGGATCCTGGTGGAACTGCCCGGCCTCGTTAACCCCGATGAGGCTATCGCTACCCTCAAAGCCACGGGACGCCTGGAGTTCGTGGAGGCGGGGTTCAACCCGCTGCCAGAAGGGTTGAAGATCCTCACCACTTATGAGGCAACTCCAACCCTGACCCTGGAAATAACCCCTACAGCCACAATTACCCCGGAAGCTACCTCTGTGCTCACCCCAACTTCAGAGATAACCCCGACCTCAGAAATCACCCCCACCGCTCAGGTTTACCGGACCATTATGACCGGCAAGCATCTCAAGTCGGCCAGGGTGGGAAGCGATGAGTTCGGAAGGCCAGAAATTGACTTTGAGCTAACCACCGAGGGGACGGAGATCTTCGCTAAATACACGAGGGACCATGTGGGAGAATTCCTGGCCATCGTGATGGACGGCGTGGTCATTTCCTGCCCCAGGATAAAGGAGCCGATAACCGAAGGGAGGGGGAGGATAACCAGCGAGAAGGGCTTCACCCTTGAAGAAGCAAGGCGACTGGCCATCATCCTGCAGTATGGCGCCCTCCCCGTCCCCCTGAAGGTCATTCAGACCAGGGTGATAGGTCCAACCCTGGGGCAGGATTCAATCCAGAAGAGCATAAAGGCGGGTATAATCGGGATAATTGTGGTCCTGGCCTTCATGCTCACCTATTACCGCTTGCCCGGCTTCCTGGCTGATCTGGCCCTCATTTCCTACGGGCTCATAAACCTGGCGATATACAAGTTCGGGATCCCTGGCCTTTTCCCCGGCGTTACCCTGAGTTTGCCCGGAATAACGGGTTTCCTCCTCTCCACAGGGATGGCCGTTGACGCCAACATCCTGATCTTTGAGAGGATGAAGGAAGAGTTGCGCCAGGGGAGGCCTCTTTCGGCGGCCATTGAGGCCGGCTTCAGCCGTGCCTGGACTTCCATCAGGGATTCCAACCTCTCAACTCTCCTCACCTGCGTGGTCCTTTACTGGTTCGGCTCCAACTTCGGGGCGAGCATGGTCAAGGGCTTCGCTATAACCCTCTTCATAGGCGTGTGCGTGAGCATGTTCACCGCCATAACCATGACCCGCACTTTCATAACCTTTGTTTTTGACCTGGCCGGGCGCTACCTGGAAAAGAGGCGCTGGCTCCTGGGAATTTAGCCAGAGGAGGCAGGGATGTATAACCTGATTGAGAAGAGATACTGGTTCTTTGCTCTCTCCCTTCTCATAATAGTTCCAGGGCTTATAGCCATGGGCATCTCCCTGGCACGCTTCAGGGCCCCCTGGAAGCTTTCCATTGACTTCACAGGCGGGACCTTGATGGAGTTGCGCTTTGAGAGGAAAGTCTCCCCCGAAAGGATCTACTCCATTTTCACCGGCCTGGGTTACGGCGATACTACAGTGCAGACCACTTCCGATGAGCAGACGGCCATCATAAAATGCAAGCCCCTGGATGAGGGAGCCAAGGCCAGGGTCCAGGAAGAACTCCGGAAAGAGTTCGGTCCCTTTGAAGAGCTGCGCTACGAATACATAGGGCCTGCTGTCGGCAGGGAAGTGACGAGGGCCGCCACCCTGGCCGTGATCGCCGCCTCCTTCATAATCCTGGGTTTCATCGTGTTCGCATTCCGGAAAGTCCCCAATGCCCTGCGCTACGGCGTCTGCGCCATAATCGCCATGATCCACGATGTCCTGGTCGCCACGGGCCTTTTCTCCATAGCCGGGCTTCTCATAGGCTGGGAGGGGGATGCCCTTTTCATAACCGCCCTGCTTACGGTAATAGGCTTTTCGGTTCAGGACACCATCGTGGTCTTTGACCGGATAAGGGAGAACACCCCCAAGCGCCGTGGGGAGCCCTTTGAGCTCATAGTAACCCGGAGCCTCCTGGAGACCCTGCACCGTTCCCTGGTCACCCAGCTCAACGCCATCTTTGTCCTGATTGCCATCCTCCTCTTCGGCGGCGCTACCATAAAGCAGTTTGTGACAGTTCTCCTTGTGGGGATGATAAGCGGGACCTACTCCTCAATTTTCAACGCTGTTCCTCTGCTGGTTGTATGGGAGAACAGGGAAGTTCAGAAATTCCTGGCCAGGGTTTTCGCCCGGAGTTCCTGATGAGAAGGGCCGAGTTCCTGGTCCCCCTGGTCCTGGGAGCAGGGGGCCTGTGCCTTTACCTTCGCACGATGGCCCCCTCAGTCGCAACGATCTTTGACGACAGCCTGGAGTTCCAGCTGGTCTGCCCGACCCTGCGCATAGCTCATCCTCCCGGTTATCCCCTTTACACCCTTCTTGGCTGGCTTTTCTCCCGGATTCCCGGCGTGGATCCCGCGTGGGGGGTGAATTTGCTTTCGGCGGTGGCAGGGGCGGCAGCCCTCGTGGCCCTTTATTTCCTCGCTCGCTCCTTCTCACCGAAAGCAGCTTTCTTAGCCCCCCTCTACCTCGCCCTCTCGCCTGTATTCTGGTCCCAGGCCACCATCGCCGAGGTTTACACTCTCCACGCTCTGATCGTGGCCCTCGCTCTTTTCCTGACCGTTAAAGCCCTTGAGGACGATTCCTTCCTGCCCTGGGCGGGCCTCGTCCTGGGCTTTGGCCTCGCTCACCACCGGACTTCGGTTTTCCTCCTTCTGCCTTTTGCGTTGGCCTTCTTGGTAGGAAGCAGGCGGAAGAAAGCTTTAGCAATTTTGTTTCTCATGTTGCCCCTTGCTTTTTACCTTTATATACCTTTGAGGGGCCTCAGGCAATTCTCATCTTTTGTGAGACTAGTAATGGCTTTGGATTTCTTCTTCTTTTTCAATGAAAACCATTTGGCGCGCCCAACCCCCTTGCAGTGGTATTTCAAGCTCTGGCTATCCCAGTTCGGCCTTGTGGGGATCCTGCTGGGGCTCATCGGTTTGAGCAGGCTCAGGGGGCGCAAGGCCCTGCTCTGGTGGCTCGCCTTCGCCCCCTTCACAGCCTTCGCCCTCCTCTACCGCGTGCCCGACCCTGAGGTCTTCTTCATCCCTTCTTTCCTCTTTTTCTCGGTTGCTATAAGCGAGGGGGGAGGATTGATCCTCAGCCTCAGGCAATCCTTTCTCCGGATCGCCCTGCTGGTCTTCGCCATTATCCAGCCCTTTTTCACTGGAGCAAGCCATTTCCAGGAGATGGACCGCAGCCGGAAAGTGGATGTTTACGTCCTTGGAGCCTCAATGATTTCCTCGGCTACGGGGGAAAGGCCGGTGGTGATCGGAATCCTGGGGGAATGCACTCTGATGAGCTATTTTCAGGAGTTATATGGCG
>DAOUBN010000072.1:0-11736 GCA_034432815.1 Anaerolineae bacterium
GGTTCGCCAGGGTTCAGGGCCCCACTCGTGGGCGGGTTGCAGGAGATGGCTGCTCGCCCCTCAATTGGTTTTTTCTGGGGGGACACCCCCCAGACCCCCCGGGATGGGGCTTCGCCCCCTCCACCCCCGTGAAACAGGGGGTGCAGGGGGATGGAGTCCCCCTGGCGGGGGGAAGTGGGGGTGTCCCCCAACTTGAATGGCGAATGAACGAATGGCGAGTTGCGAATGAGGGATTGATTTTTCGCCATTCGCTATTCGCCATTTGCCTTATTTGGAGGAAGGGCGGGGGGATACCCCCCGTGGCCCCCTGGCATGGGGGCTTCGCTTCCCCTCGTTAGCTGAGGGTTTACGAGGGTTCAGGGGCCCACTCGTGGGCAAAAGGTAAAAGGGGGCTCCTCGCCCCTTAATTTATTCTTCTGGGGGAACACCCCCCAGGCCCCCGGGAGGGGCTCCGCCCCCTCTACCCCCTTTTCCCAGGCCCTCCAGCATGAGGGCAAAGCCCTTTCTTTCCTGCCAGAGCATTGGAAAGCCCCGCAGGGCAGGAGGTTTTTGCCCTTTGCGATAAACCGGAGTATAATCCTGGCAGTTCGCTGGAGGCGAAGGCAATTTGGTGATAAAATCGCAACTGAAGCTGAGAGCAAGGGAATTTATATCCCTCGCTTTAACCATATCGGCAGTGGCGCTGCTCCTCAGGCAAATCCATCCGGAGGCAATTTTCCGATTAATTCTCCATTCCAATTTCTCGCTGATTCTTCTAAGCATCGTCCTTTACACCCTGGTCAATATCCTGAGGGCTTTCCGCCTCAAAGCCCTCTCCTACGATGCTGAACTGAGAGTTCTCAGTTACCTCCCGCTCATCTTCGTTCAGGTTTTCCTGAACAACCTCCTCCCCGCACGGCTGGGGGAAGTCGCCTTCGTCTACTTCCTGAAAGCCGACTACGGAGTGGAATGGGGCAAGGGCGCCGTGCTTCTCATCGCCATCCGGATGATGGATTACCTGGCGGTAAGCCTCATGTTCCTGGCCGCCGTTCTCCTCAACCTGATCAGAGGGAGGGAATTCCTGCTCTGGGCCCTGGTTTTCCTCGCCTTTTTCACATTGATTGCCGCCTCTCTGGCGGTTATCAGACGGCTCTCCGATCCTGTGGAGAGGTTCCTGGCCTCCAGAGGGGAGAACAAGTTCGGACGGCAGATCCTGATCGGTTTTCAATTCCTGGCGAAAGCCCCTCCCAGCCTCCTCCTTCCAGCCCTTGCTTCCTCCGTTTCCCTGTGGATAGGGGTTTTCGGGTGCTTCTGGCTCGTCCTCAGGGCCATGGGGTATAAAGTAAGTCCCCTGGAGGTCATCCTTGGGGCAACTTTTGCCGTCTTCTCCAAGGCTCTGCCCTGGTTCACGATAGGGGGTATAGGAGCTCACGAAAGCGGCTGGACCATCGGCTTCCTGCTCCAGGGCTGGGATAAGGGGGACGCCATCGCCAGCGGTTTTGCCGTCAACCTTTTCAGCCTGATTTTTTCGGCTCTTTTCGGGCTTGGAGGGATGGCATGGCTCCGGTTCGCAGGGGCTTCCTCGCACAATTTAAAAGGAAAGAACCCGGGTTAATCCTTGGCACTTTCGTCCTCCTCGCCCTCCTTTACAGCTGGGTCAACCCGATCCTTGAGTCCCCGGATGCTGTATGGCATTTTGAATACATTCTCTACCTGGCTCAGGGGAAAGGCTTCCCCCGCTATGAGGGCGAGCCCCTGCCCATGCAGCAGGAGGCGAGCCAGCCCCCCTTGTATTACCTCCTGGCCGCTCCCCTTGTCTCTCTGGTCAGCGTGCAGGACAAGCCTCAGGTTATGGCGCCCAATCCCCATGCGGCCATCGGCTTGCCCCTCTATCCTTACGGGAATAAAAACATCCTGGCCCATTGCCCCGGCGAGAGGTTCTCCCTGACCGGAACCGTCCTGGCCGTGCGGCTGGCGACCCTGATTTCAGTTGCTCTCGGAGCCATAACCGTTTATTTCTCCTACCGGGCAGCCTGCCTTCTCTTCGGCCGGGGAAGCTTCCTGGCCCTCGCGACCGCAGCACTGGTGGCCTTCAATCCCCAGTTTATCTTCATGAGCGCATCCATAAACAACGATGACCTGGTTATAGCCCTGGCCGCCATCCTCTTCTACTTCGCCCTTGCCTTTGTCCTCCGCCCTCCCTCTCTCAGGAGGCTGATCTTGGTGGGGGTCCTCACCGGCCTCATGGCCCTGGCCAAGCTCAACGGCCTTGTGGCGGCGCTTCCCCTTTTCCTCAGCCTGGCTCTTGCGGCGTGGGATCAGGCCCGGGAAAGTCCTTCCCGGCCTCTTGCAGCGGCCGGCACCTTCGTGCGCTGGGCCTCAATCGTGGGGGGAACAGCTCTTCTGGTTGGGGGATGGTGGTATGCCCGCAATTTCGCCCTCTACGGCGACCCCACCGGGTTGAAAGTTATGTTCGCCATCTACCATCCTCGGGAGAAGCCGCCCGGCTGGCAGGAGACCCTTTACCTCTTTGAGGGGGTTCGCAAATCCTACTGGGCCGTGTTCGGCTGGTTCAACGTGGCCGTTCACCCCTGGATATATTCGGTTCTGGACTGGTGGATGGCCATCGGGCTGGCGGGGTTTTTCCTGTTCCTGGTTCTGGCTCTGGTGAGGGAAAAAACCAGCAAAATCAGCCTCTGGCTTTTAACTCTTCTCTGGGCATTCCTCCACCTCTTTGCCCTCTGGCTGTGGATCCAAAAGCGATATCCGCAGGGCAGGATGCTTTTCCCCGCTCTGGCGGCCTTCTCGGCCTTGTGGATAAGGGGCTGGGCCATGATTCTGCCGGGACGCGCGGGGAAAAAGGCGCTTCTCCTTCCGGCGCTCGCTCTGGCGGTCCTGGCCTTCTACGCCCCCTGGGGATACATATGGCCCGCCTATGCTTCGCCCCCTCTGCTGGATGAGTCGGAGATCCCGGCAAGCCTGCAGAGGCTCAACTGGACTTACTCGGATCAGATAAAGCTCCTGGGGGTGGAGATATGGCCCCAAACCGTCAAGCCCGGCCAGATCCTGAACGTGAGGGCATGCTGGCAGGTCGTTAAGCCTGTGGAGAAAAATTGCAGTCTTTTCGTCCGCATATGGGGGAAAGGGGGGGGTAATCCCTGGGGGTGAAACTCTCACCCAGGTGGACACTTTCCCGGGCCTGGGGAACTGCCCGTTCCGCTGCATACCTCCGGGCAAAGTCCTGTGCGAAGTTTACCCCCTGCGCATCCCCGAGAGCGCGGAGGCTCCTGTCAGGCTTACCATTGAGATGGGGGTATACGATTTCTACGAGCCTGGCCTTCCGGGATTGAAAGCCTTTGATGAAAACGGGAATTACATACCCCTGGGGATTGTCGGCTACGCCGTGCTGGAACCCTTCCAGTGGCCGTCCGTCCCCCCGGAGGCCACCCCCCTTGACTACCGGTTTTCCGACGGGATAAAGCTCGCGGGGTTTTCCCTTGAAGGCAACACCCTCAAACTCTACTGGCTCGCCGCGAGGAGGGCTTCGCGGGGTTATACAGTATTCGTTCACCTGGTGAACGGGGAAGGGCAATGGCTCAGGGGTTTTGATAGCATGCCCCTGAAAGGCGATTTTCCCACCTCTTACTGGCCAGAAGGCGCTATGGTGGAGGACGTGCGGGAGCTCTCCCTGGAGGGCCTTCCTCCGGGCAAATATGCCATTAAAGCAGGCTTATACTTCCTTGAGACTATGGAGAGGCTCAGCGTTGAAGGTCCCGAAGGGCCTGTGCCCGATGGGGCCATAACCCTCAGGGAATTCTCCCTGCCCTGAGCGGCCGTTTAGCCTCCGCAGGCCTCGCCCTGGTTCCCGGAGCGCTGAAAAGCTCCGCTGGCGCACCGGACTTTTCAGCATTCTCACACGCTTGGACGAGAGATGAAGATAGAAGGCAGGGGGACACCCCCCGTGGCCCCTGGCATGGGGGCTTCGCCCCCCTGCACCCCCATTTATGCGGCCCTCTTGTTGGAGCGTTGAAAAATCCCGCTGCTGCACAGGGCAAATTGACAATGCCAGAGTATAGTGATATAATTCACGAAGCTTGCGGTCAAGTTTGCAAGGCAAGGAGGAACCCATGCCCGCAATGGTTCTGGAGAAGAAGGAAGTTCTGCCCTTCGCGGAGCGGCTCCTCAAAGATTACGAGGTTGTAGGCCCCCGCAGGAAAGATGGATTTTACGTTTTCAACCCCATAAGCAGGCCGGAAGAGCTTGTCCTTGATTACCCCATAGCCCTCTATCCCCCCAGGAAATTCTTCCTGCCAGCGAAGGAGACCGTGCTCCGCTTCCGCCTCGGGGAAAAGCCGGAAGTAGAGCCTGTGGTTGAGGAACCCCGTCCAAGAGTTCTCTTTGGCCTGCACCCCTGCGATCTGCACTCCACCCGCCTTCTGGACGCAGCTTTCCTGCAGGAAAACCCCGATGCCTCCTATGAAGCCAGCCGCCGCAATGCCATATTCGTGGGCTTTGATTGCCTCAAGCCCTGCGATGAGTATGCCTTCTGCAAAGATATGGGCACCCTTGACCCCAGGGGCTACTACGACCTTTTCTTCACGGACATAGGAGAAGTCTACGCTGTTGAGGTAGGGAGCGAGCGAGGCAGGAAACTTCTGGAAAAATACTCTGCCGCCCGGAATGCTTCCGATTCCGAACTGGCCAGGCTTGAGGAAGTGCGAAAGGAGAGGGACAGGACCTTCCCTTCAAGGCTGAACTTTGATGCCTCAAAGCTCCCGGAAATCCTCTGGACTCGCTTCAATTCCCCTTACTGGAAAGAACTGGCCGAAAGGTGCATGGGCTGCGGCTCGTGCACCCTGGTCTGCTCCCCCTGCTACTGCCACGACGTTTTTGACCGGGTGGAGCTGAACCTCAGGGAAGGGGAAAGGGTCAGGGTCTGGGACTCATGCCTCCTGGAGGAGTTCGCCAAAGTGGCCGGCGGACTCAATTTCAGGCCCTCGCGAGTGGAGCGCCTCCGCCACAGGTTCTACCGCAAGGGGAAATACCTGTGGGATCTTTTCGGGATGCCGGGATGCGTGGGATGCGGGCGGTGCACAAGGCACTGCCTGGCCCGCATAAACCCGATTGAAGTCTTCAACGATGTCTTCAGAGAATACAGCCAGGCATAAGGGGAGGAAAACCATGGGCAACGCTCACCTTCTTCTGCCTCGGCTCGCAAGAATCCTTGAGGTAAAAGAGCTCACTGCCAGGGAGAAGCTTTTCACCCTGGAACTGGAGGACGGCAAACCCCTGGGCCACAGCCCCGGGCAGTTCGTGGAAGTATCGGTCTTCGGAGTGGGGGAGTGCCCGATAAGCGTGTGCTCTTCCCCCACAAGAGGGAATTACTTCCAGCTCTGCGTGAGGGCTGTGGGACTTGTCACCAATGCCATCCACCGCCTGAAGCCGGGGAGCATTGTGGGAATAAGGGGGCCCTACGGCAAAGGCTTCCCCATTGAAACGATGAAAGGACAGGATGTCCTCATAGCTGCCGGTGGCCTTGGCATGGCCCCCCTCCGCTCCCTGGCCCAATACATCAAGGACCGGCGGGAAGAGTTCGGCAGGGTAACGGTGCTCTACGGGGCGAAAGAGCCTGGCGAGCTCCTCTTCAAGGACGAACTGGATGAGATCCAGAGCGTGGGGGAATGCCTGCTCACAGTGGACAGGGCCGATGAAACCTGGAAAGGCCATGTGGGGGTCATAACCACCCTCTGCCCCCAGGTCACCGTTGACCCCATGCGCACCATCGCTGTCACCGGCGGCCCGCCGGTAATGTACAGGTTCATCCTGCAGGAGTTCAAGAAGATGGGCATCCCGGACGACCGCATCTACCTCTCCCTGGAGCGCAGGATGAAGTGCGGGGTTGGCAAGTGCGGCCACTGCCAGATCAACGGGATTTACGTCTGCCGGGAAGGCCCCGTCTTCAATTATGCCGATATCAAAGGGTTGCCCGAAGCCCTTTAGCTGGAGGGATGCACATGAAGCCTAAGGTTGCCATCTTTGAATTCGGATGCTGTGAAGGGTGCCAGCTCCAGATACCCAATCTGGAAGAGAGGCTCCTTGAGCTTCTGGAACACATAGACCTTGTCTCCTGGCGGGAGGGGAGCAGCGCCCACAGCGATGGCCCCTACGACATCGCCTTCGTGGAAGGCTCCATAACCCGCGAGGAAGAAATGGAGCGCCTGCGCTGGATCCGGGAGCGATCCAGGGTTCTTGTGGCCCTGGGAGCCTGCGCTCACATAGGGGGGGTTAACGCCATAAAGAACTTCATGGACCAGGAAGAAGTCCGCCGCTACGTTTATGGCGATAAGGCCGACTGGTTCCCATCCATACCGGCAAGGCCCCTTAGTGCTGTGGTTCCGGTGGACTATGCGGTACCGGGTTGCCCCATTGACAAAGAAGAGTTCCTTGAAGTGGTGAAAGCCCTGCTCATGGGCAAGACCCCGGTCCTGCCCAATTATCCCGTCTGTGTGGAGTGCAAGAGGGCTGAGAACATCTGCGTCTACGAAAAGGGCCTGACCTGCCTCGGGCCTGTGACCAGAGCGGGTTGCAATGCCCGCTGCCCCTCCTTCGGCAACCGGTGCATAGGGTGCCGCGGGCTCGTGGACGATCCAGGCCTCAACGCCCACAGAGAGGTCATGGCCCGCTATGGCCTCTGCGTTGAGGACATTCTCAACCAATACAGGATGTTCTGGGGCTATTCGGAGGTGGTGAGATGAGCGCGCTGGACATCCATGTGCATTATGTTTCCAGGGTGGAAGGCCACGGCAACATCGTGGTTAAGGTGGAAGACAACCAGGTGAAGGAGCTGAGGTGGGAAATACCCGAAGCGCCCCGCTTCTTTGAGGCAATGGTCAGGGGCAAGCACTACAGCGATGTGGTCTTCATCATCTCCCGGATCTGCGGGATCTGCGGCATCGGGCACACTTTCTCCGCCATCCAGGCTCTGGAGATGGCGCTGGGCTTTGAGCCCTCCGAGCAGACCCTCTTGCTGCGGAAACTCCTGCTCCACGGCGAAACCATGCAGAGCCACACCCTCCACTTCGGCTACCTGGCCCTCCCGGACTTCTTCGGCGCTCCCAACATCATCCCCCTCGCCCAGACCCACAGGGAACAGGTCCTGGCCATAATAAGGCTCCACAGGCTCGCCAATGAACTCTGCGACCTCATAGGGGGGCGCACCACTCACCCTGTAACCACGATAGTGGGGGGCTGGACCAGACTCCCGACGGAGGGGGAGCTCAGGGAACTGCGCCGCCGCCTTGTGGAAGCCATTGAAGATGTAAGGACCACGGTCAGACTCTTCGCTTCCCTCCAGATGCCCGATTTCCAGCGCGAGACCGAATACATCGCCCTCAAGAAGCCAGATGAATACGCCTTCTACGATGGGGAAATCGCCTCCACCGATGACGAGCACACCACGCCCCTGTCCCGCTACTTGGATAAGATCCACGAGTTCATAGTTCCCTACTCCACTGCCAAGAGGGCCAGGGCCAACCGGAGCTCCTACATGGTGGGGGCCCTCGCCCGCTTCAACATCAACTACCCGAAGCTCTCCCCGCTGGCTCAGGAGGCAGCGGAGCAGATGGGCCTCAAGCCCATCTGTTACAACTCCTTCATGAACAATGTGGCCCAGGTGGTGGAGGTGGCCCACGCAGTAGAGGACTCCATCCGCATCATTGATACCCTCCTGGCTAAAGGGATAAAGGAAGAGAAGGTGGAGATCAAGCCGAGGGCCGGGCGGGGAGTCGGAGGCGTGGAAGTCCCCAGAGGTCTCCTCATCCACGATTACACCCTGGACGAACAGGGACGCGTTGTGGATGCCAACATGATAATTCCCACCAACCAGAACCATCAGAACATTGAAGAGGACCTGAGAGCTTTCCTGCCCCAGCTCCTGGGCAAATCAAAAGAGGAGATAACCCTCGGGCTGGAGATGCTGGTGCGGGCTTACGACCCATGCATCTCCTGCTCAACCCACTTCCTCAGGGTGGAATGGGGGTAAAGGGCAGAACCCTCGTCCTGGGCCTCGGCAATCCATTGAGGGGCGACGACGGCGCCGGGGTGGCGGTGGCCAGAATCCTGAAGAAGAAGGGCCTGCCCCCCGGCGTTGATGTTATGGAAGGGGAAATGGACGGCCTTTCCTTCCTGGAGAAGGCGGAAAGATACGAAAAGGTCATCGTTGTGGATGCGGCGGACATGAACCTTGAGCCAGGGGAGTGGAGGGCCTTTGACCTCAGGCCAGATCTGTTGAAGGGGGATTTTGGGGCCTCAACCCACCAGTTCGGCCTGGGGGAAGCGCTGCAACTGGCCGAGACACTGGGGTGGAAGCTCCCGCCCATCAGGGTATACGGGATCCAGCCGGGATGGGTTGGGTTTACAGGCAAACTGCGCCTCTCGGGCGCCGTGTCCAGAGCCGTGCGGGCTGTGGCGGAAGCGGTGCGCCAGGAACTGGATTGAATCCTGGGAGGCCTTTACAGCCGCCCCCCGTTTTTCTAACAGAACTCTAACGCTTCTCTTACGCCCCTCTAATGCGCCCGCGCTAAAAAGGGAAGCGGAAACTTCACGGAAAGGAGGTGATGGCTATGCCGGAGCTGGTCAAGTGGGAACCCTTCAGGGAGCTGATTTCACTGCGGGAGGCAATGGATCGCCTCCTGGAGGAGAGCTTTGTAAGGCCTTTCGGGCTTCTGGCTCCTTCCCGCTTTGAAGGCTTCGCCCTGGACATCTACGAGACCGAGAACGATCTGGTGGTCAAGGCCTCGCTGCCGGGCGTCAAGCCTGAGGACATTGACGTGAGTGTTACCGGTGATATCCTCACCATCAAGGCGGAGGTAAAGGAGGAAAAGGAAGTCAAGGAAGAGAACTACTACCGGCGCGAGCGCCGCTGCGGCACTTTCTGCCGGTCCGTCACCCTCCCGATTGAGGTGGATGTGGACAAGGCCAGGGCCGAATACGAGAACGGCGTCCTCACCCTGACCTTCCCGAAGGCCGAAACCGTAAAGCCCAAGGTTATAAAGGTCAAAGCCAAGAAATAATTAAGATTGGGGCGGGCTCAGCCCCGCCCCCAAATCCCAAGTGAAAGGAGGTGATAGCTATGGCTACCAGGTGGGATCCCTGGGAGGAATTCATGAGCCTCAAGGAAGCAATGGACAGGCTCTTTGAGGAAAGCTTCGTCCTGCCGAGGCCTTACGTGAGGGAGAGGCTCTACCGGCTTCCGGTGGACGTCTACACCACGGCTGATGCGGTGGTCATCAACGCCCCCATGGCTGGTGTCAAGCCTGAGGATGTGGACATCACCATTGAGGGGGATACTGTGACCATCAAGGGGGAGGTTAAGCCCTACGCCGAAAACGTGGATTACCTCATCCAGGAGCGCCGCTACGGTCCCTTCTCCAGGACCATCCGCCTCAACATCCCGGTAGAGCCTGACAAGGCTGAGGCCACTTTTGAGAATGGCCTCCTCATCATCACCATCCCCAAGGCCGAGGCAGTCAAGCCCAAGACCATAAAGGTAGTCAAGAAGTAAGAGCCTGCGCCGACCCCCTGGCAGGTCCCCTGGGCCTGCCAGGGGTTTTTCTCTGAAGCGGGTGAGGAGCGGAATTTGCCCTTCCAGCAAAGGGGGGTAAAATAACTTTTAATTGAAAACTTCGCAACGGCGGAGGTGATGGCTATGCCCATCTACGAATACGAGTGTCTGGATTGCGGGGTGCACTTTGAAAGGATCCAGCGCTTCTCCGATCCACCAGTGGAGGAGTGCCCCAATGGCCATCGCCATGTGCGCCGGGTTTTCCATGCTCCGGGCATAATCTTCAAAGGCTCCGGCTTCTACACCACCGATTACGCCCGGAAGGGCGGTAACGGTAGCGAGAAGAAGGAGGAAAAGAGCGAGAGCAAAGATTAAAAGCTGGCCCGGCTGAGCCAGAAGATGGGAGTGCAGGGGGACTCTCGCCTTCTGCCGGTGGGCTGTGGGGAGATACCCCTCACCTCCCCCCGGCAGAGGGATTTTGTTCCCGTGCACTCCTTATTTTTCCCCACCCCCGTTTGCCATGGCTCAGCCTGGCTTCAAGGTCCCACTCGGGGGCGAGTTGCCATCCCCCGCAACTCGCCCCTAGTTTTGTTCCTGTGGAGGACATCCTGCACTTTACCCGTCATGGAGACAGAGTCCCCCTGCTTTTCTTCCTTCACGGGGGTGGAAGGGGCTTCGCCCCCTCTCGGGGGATCTGGGGAGTGTTCCCCGGAAAAACAAGCCAAAGGGGCGAGTAGCCCTCTCCTGCAACCTGCCCAAAAGAGGGACCATGAGCGGGGTGAGAAGTCAGCTCCTGCAACCCGCCCGCAAGGGGAGCCCTGAGCCCAGGCGGGCCCTCAGCAAAGGAGGGGGAGCCTGAAAAATAGGGGGCCATTCCAGCCATAGGGCTCAGGGACGGGGAGAGAAAGGCAAGGGCAAGAGGCCTGCCTGATCCTCCCATCGTAGGCGTGTTTTCGGATGGGAGATCACCAAAATCTGATGGTTCAATCAAAGAGCGATTTCCTCTCCATCTCGCTCAGGGAAAACCCGGGTACATATCTGTTGTCCTGAAAATCACAAATCCTCACTTTGGGCGCCCGCGAAGAAGATTTCAAGCAAAAGATTGAAAGCAACTGTGCGGCTGAGAAATTGCAGCACTGCTTTGCTATGCCTGGGGAATTCATTATAATTAAAATAAAACCGGCAAACCGTAGCCCTTGTAATCGCCTGCGCTCTACTCCGGAGGGTTAAATCCGTGGAAGATTCATTCCTTCAAGCCGGGGCTGGCATACTCTGGCTTCCACGCCATCTGCCTCAGCCCTGAGGAATGTTTGGGGGAAGACACAATGGGGATGAACGAGGCGGAAACCCGGGCAAGACTCATTGAGCCCAAACTTAAAGCCGCCGGATGGACCGATCGGCTGCTCAGCAGGGAGTTTTACTATAATCGGGACCATCAATACCCCCCCGGGAAAATCATCCTGGTGGGCGATCGCATCCGACGAGGGAAGCCCAAGCGGGTAGACTACCTGCTGCGCTATACCGATGGCTTCCCCATCGCCGTGGTTGAGGCTGAACCCGAGGACAGCCCGCCAGATGCTGGCCTGGAGCAGGCTAAAAGATACGCCCAGGACCTGGGATTGGCTTTTGCTTATTCCACCAACGGGCGCAAGATCGTGGAGTATGACTTTTTCACCCATTCCAGCCGGGTGCTGGACCAGTTTCCTTCCCCTGATGAACTGTGGCACAGGTGGCAGGTAAATACGGGCTTGACGGAGCCCAGCCCGGGCCGGACCAAAGAAGCGCCGACCGTCTACGGAACAGCGGAGGGGCGAACCAACCCCCTGCTCTACCCTTACTGCCCCGAAAGCCTCTGCGGCAAACGCCCCTACTACTTCCAGGAAGCCGCCATCCGGGAGGTGATCCTGCGCATCATGCGGGGTCAGAAGCGCATTCTTTTAACTATGGCCACAGGCACAGGGAAAACTTTTGTCGCCTTCCAGATCGTCTGGAAGCTCATAAAGTCCCGGTGGCTGGAGAACCGCCACCCTGGACGGCCGGCACGGGTGCTTTTCCTCGCTGATCGGCTCGTCCTGCGCGACCAAGCCTACAACACTTTCTCGCCCTTCGCTGCAGAAGTAGGCATATGTGTCAATGTTCTCATCTTGCTTGGGGGTAGCGGTCATCCCCAGGTGGATGGCGGAGGAGAAGTGGTC
>DAOUBN010000073.1:0-2093 GCA_034432815.1 Anaerolineae bacterium
CCCCGTCAATGGGGATGGGGCCGTAAACGGCCGTGTAAAGCCTGGAGATGGTCCCGCCGGCCAGGCCTATGAGGCAGAGACTTCTCACCTCAGATGGGGAGAAGGGGGGTTCGCTGAAGAGGGGGGCCACCAGGAAATAATCCCAGATCCCTCCTGTAAGCACTTCTTCCGGATTGTATAGCGACTGAACCCCGAAGCCCTCGTTCAGGAGGAGGTAGACATCCTGGCCCGCCTGAATAACCCAGACATAATTGTAGGGCGATTCCCCTTCAAAGAGGACCTGGCCCCTGAAAGGGGGGGCGAGCCTGGAGCCAAGCCCGAGGAAGATGACGGAAGCCATCAGGGCCAGATAGAGGAAAGTTCGCCCTTTAGCTTCGGGTGCGATCCCCGGAAGCGAAGCCAGCATCAGAACAAGGGCCAGGACCAGGAAAGTGCGGGTTGTTCCGAGGAAGGGGATCAGGAGAAAAGGGGGCAGGAAAGCGCCCAGGATGCTTCCAGCTGTGGCTAAGGCGAAGATGGCCCCGCCCTTTTCCCCTGCCTCGCCTGCATCACTTACAGATAGCCTGAGGGCGAAGGGGCTTATGGCCCCCATAAGGGTTACGGGGACCAGGAGCAGGAGGGCCATCCCAAGGAAGAAAGTGGCGATGGAAGCCAGATCCGGCAGGCTTCCCCAGGGACCGGAAAATTCGGCCAGGGAGAAAAGCACGGGCGAGGCGAAAGGTATCAACCCTGTGCAGAGGCCAGCCAGGAAGGAGATCCTGTAGAGCAGGGCAGGGTAAGGGTATCTATCAGCGAGCTTCCCCCCCAGGAAGTAGCCCAGGGAGAGATAGCCCAGGATCAGGCCGATCAGGGTGGACCAGGCCCAGAGGGTTGAACCGAAGGCTCGCTCCACGAGCCTGGAAGAGGTTATCTCAACCCCCAGGGAAACGAACCCGCCCGTGAATGCCAGCAGCCTAATCTTCAGCTTTTGGGACATCAAACTTGTAGCCCACTTTCTTGACAGTTTTGAGGTAATTTTCCGGGAGCAGGCGGCGGAGCCAGCAGATGTGGACGTCAAGGGTGCGGGTGTCGTCAACGTAATCGGTGTTCCAGACCTTCTTTATGAGGTAAGCTCTGGTGAGGATCTTACCCCGGTTCCGCATGAAGACTTCAAGGAGATGGGCGAGCTTGGGCGTCAGGTGGTGCTCCTGGTCTCCGACGATAAGCACTCGCTGTAGGAGGTCAAGGGTGATATCGCCGCTCTTGAGGAGGCGTTTGGTTCCGACCACTTTCTTGAGGCGCGGCAGGAGTTTCCGCCAGGTCACCGGCGCATGGATCACCTCATCGGCTTCTAAAGGGGGGTGTTTACCTTTGGCTGTAAGGAGGATGACAGGCAGCATGTAAGCTTTGCTTTTTATGAAATCCGAAACATCCCTCAACCAGATTGCGTTCAGGGACAGGGCGTCAACAAAGATGACATCCGGCTTTTCCCTGAGCTTGCGGGCCATTTCCTCAGCCGAGGGGGAGGAGAAAAGGACCTCGTAGCCGGATTTCACCATTGATGGGAAAATCCGGGCAAAAATATCAGGATTTCTCGTAATGGTCAGGATTTTCGTCCCCATAAAAAATTAACTCCCCCTGAAAGACCATGCCCAAGCGGCCGGAGTAATTATACACCTCTTTGAGGGGCCTGGCAAACTCATGCAAAGGGGGTTGGAGTAGGGGTGTCTCCCGCCTTTTTCTTCTCTTCCCGCCTCCGTTACCTGAGGCTAAGTCTGGCTTCAGGGTCCCCCTCGTGGGCGGGTTTCAGGAGGTGCCATCTCGCCCCTAATTTTGTTTTTGTGGGGGGACACCCCCCACTTCCCCCCGTCAGGGGGACTGTGTCCCCCTGCACCCCCTGGTTTTCTTCCCACGGGGGTGGAGGAGGCTATGCCCCTTCCCAGGGGGGTCGGGGGATGTGCCCCCGAAAGAACAAAAACAGGGGGCGATCTGGCGCTTCCTGAAACCCGCCAACGAGTGGGACCCTGAAGCCAGGCTGAGCCTCAGGGAACGGGGGTGGGAAAAAGAGGAGGTGCAGGGGGACTCCGTCCCCCTGACTGAAGTTTAGCCTTTTT
>DAOUBN010000074.1:0-1712 GCA_034432815.1 Anaerolineae bacterium
GATGAGGGAAAGGCCATGTTCAATGCAGTAATCGTAGAGGTCGCTACCCGGGTGTGGTGTGTAGAAAGCAGGGCTGTAGTAATCGGGGTCAATCTCCTTGAGCATGGAGATGGTCTCCATTACCTCTTCCTTGGTTTCGGTGGGAATTCCGAGCATGTAATTGGCCCAGATGGCGATCCCGTATTTTTTGCAGATCTTAGCCGCCTTCAGGTTTATCTCCCTGGTGGTGCCTTTCCGGAGGAACCTGAGAACCCGGTCGCTTCCCGATTCAAAGCCTATGAACATGCCCCGGCATCCGACTTCTGCCAGCATTTTCACCATATCCTCGTGGCGGACGATTATATCGGCCCTGGACTGGCAAAAGAAAGGCTGGGTGAAGCCTTCGGCCCTGTATAGCCGGCAGAATTCCGTCACCCATTCCCGATCTTCGGTGAGGCAGTCGTCGTGGAACATGAAGCTGGCGAAGTGGTATTTCTCCCGGAGCAGTTTGAGTTCGGCGATGACGTTCTGGGGGCTTCGCCTCCGCACCTTGCGGCCGAAGATCTTGCGCTCCGCGGGCTGGCAGAAGCTGCAGTTATACATGCAGCCGCGCCCGGCGATTATGGTGAGGAAAGGAGGCGGGAGTTCTTCCACAAAGGGGACCTCGGGGGAATCCAGGTTGTAGCCGTATTTCCGCCACTCGTTCAGGAACAGGTCGCGGTCGGGGAAGGGGATGGCATCCAGATCCGGGGGTTCACCCACCAGGACCCTTTCCTTCGGGGGGTTGCCCTCTTCAATCGCCCTGAGAAGCCTGGGGAAAGTAATTTCTCCCTCGCGGATAACCACGTAATCAATGTTGGAGTTCTTGAGGACTTCATCCAGAGCCAGGGTAGGGTGGGGCCCGCCCACCACGGTGATGATGTTCCGGTCCACTTCCTCTTTGATGATATCAACGCACCGCATCACCGGGTTGTAATCCACGCTCATCATGGTGAGGCCCACCACCCTGGGCTCGCGCCTCTTCACTTCCTCCCGGAACTCCTCCCAGCCCGAGAGAGCCCTCAGGTCAATGAGGTCCACCTCAAACCCCTGGGCCTTGGCTGCCGAAGAGAGGTGGGCCAGGCCGTGGCTGACCCAGCCCGCATCCATCCCTTTGCCCAGGCTATTGAAGCCTATGCCCGAAATCCCCGCGTAAACAAGCGTGACCTTCATCCTCTCCTCCCGTAGCAATTTGCCCCTAAATTATAGCATAGCCTTCAGGCAGAACAAACCGTTTGTTTTCGTGAGGCGAACACCCTCAGCTCCCCCGGCACGGGAGCTCCGCCCCCTTGCCCCCGATTTTTCCCACCCTCGTTGGCTCAAGGTTCGCCAGGGTTCAGGATCCCACTCGGGGTCGGGTTACAGGAGTTGCCTTCTCGCCCCTTTAATTAATTTTCCCGGGGGGACACCCTCCAGGCCCCCCGGGAGGGGGCAAAGCCCCCTCCACCCCCATAAAAGGGAAAACCAGGGGGTGCAGGGGGGCTTTGTCCCCCTGACGGGGGGAAGTGGAGGGTGTCCCCCCACGAAAACAAAATTGGGGGCGAGCTGGCACCTCCTGAAATCCGCCCACGAGTGGGACCCTGAAGCCAGGCTGAGCCGCAGGGAATGGGGGTGGGGGATTTGTTTTCTGGGGGCACATCCCCAAGACCCCCTGGCATGGGGGTTTTGCCCCTTTGCACCCCTGGTTTTTACCC
>DAOUBN010000075.1:0-2125 GCA_034432815.1 Anaerolineae bacterium
GGGGGGGGGGGGGGTGGGGGGGGGCCCCCCCCCCCCAAGAGAAACCAATCAAAGGGGCGAGAAGGCAACTCCTGCAACCCGGCCACGAGGGGGACCCTTAACCTCAGCAAACCCTCGGCCAACGAGGGTGGGAAAAACTGGGGGGTGCAGGGGGGCGAAGCCCCCATGCCAGAGGGTATGGGGGGTGTGCACCCAGGAAAACAAACTGGGGGGTGGAGGGGGCATAGCCCCCTCCCGGGGGGTCTGGGGGGTGTCCCCCCAAAGAAACCAACTAAAGGGGCGAGAAGGCAACTCCTGCAACCCGGCCACGAGGGGGACCCAGAGGGGGTGCAGGGGGACGAAGCCCCCATGCCGGGGGGTATTCCCCCGCCTTTTCTTCCCTTTTTTCCACCCCCGTTTATGGTCTTGGCATCCACAGGAAAAGGGGATATAATCCTTTCCGGCAAATTTTCCCTGCTAAGGAGGTCCCATGGCCCGCTACCTCATCGTAAATGCCGACGATTTCGGGCGAAGCCGTGGAGTTAACGAGGGGATCCTTAAGGCTCACAAGGAAGGGATCGTCACGAGCACTTCCCTCATGGTTAACCAGCCCTTCGCTCAGGAAGGGGCTGCAATCCTCAGGGATACCCCATCCCTGGGAGCCGGAGTGCACCTGGTTTTCTCTGCCGGGAAGCCCATCCTTCCTCCGGATAAAGTCCCGACTCTGGTGAATTCCAGCGGGTTCTTCCTCCCTCAGGAAGTCCTGCTCATGAAGGCCGAGGAGATTTCCCCCGATGAACTCAGGGCTGAGTTCAGGGCCCAGATTGAGAGGTTCCATGCTCTCGTGGGCCGCGATCCCGATCACCTTGACTGCCATCATTTCGTGCACGTGCACCCGCACTTCTTCGCCGTCTACACCGAAGTGGCAAGGGAAACAGGCCTGCCCATCCGCAATCCCCTCCCCCGCGGGCCTCACGAAGTCCAGCAGATCTTGAATGCCCTGCCCTCTTCCCTCAAAAACCTCCCGGAGGAGATGGCTCTTACTATCCTTGAAGCCGACAGGAAGCTTGTTGGCTCTATTCCTTGCCCCGATCGCTTCATCGGCTCCTTCTTCGGCGAAGAGGCTGTTACCCTGGAGAACCTCCTCAGCATCCTGGAAAGCGTGGGCGAAGGGGTTACGGAACTGATGTGCCATCCTGCCCTCGTGGATGAAGAGCTCATCGCCTCCAGCGGCTATGCCTTTCCCAGAGAAAAAGAGCTGGAAATCCTGTGCCATCCCCTGGTGCGCCGCAGGGTTGAAGAACTGGGGATAGAACTGGTCACATTCTCTATCCTTTCAGAAAGCTCTTGAGCACCAGAACCTCACACAGGGAGTGAAAGCCATGGATGTGGAGTTCCACCCGGAGAAGATTGACCCGTCGGCTTTTGTAGCTCCTGGAGCCGTAATAATAGGGGATGTGACCATAGGACCTGAATCCAGCGTCTGGTTCGGGGCTATACTGAGGGGCGACATCGCCCCGATAGTAGTGGGGCGTGGGAGCAACATTCAGGACGGGGCCGTGGTCCATGTGGACATAGGGAGGCCGACTTTCATCGGGGATGGGGTTACGGTGGGCCACGGTGCCATCCTGCACGGGTGCACCATTGGGAACAATGTGCTCGTGGGGATAAGGGCGGTGGTGCTCACGGGAGCGGTCATCGGGGAGAACTCCCTGGTGGGGGCAGGAGCGGTGGTGACCGAAGGGGCCGTCATCCCGCCAAATTCCTTGGTCCTGGGAGTCCCGGCCAGGGTAGTGGGAGAGGTAACCCCGGAACTCCTCCGGCGTATCGTGGAATCAGCAGAGCATTACAGGAATTACATCAGAGCCTACAGGAGTGGAGGGGGCATAGCCCCTTCCCGGGGGGCTGGGGGGTGTCCCCAAACGGGGGGTGCAGGGGGGCGGAGCTCCCATGCCAGGGGGCCCAGGGGATGTGCCCCCTAAAAACAAATTCCCCCACCCCCGTTCCCTGTGGCTCAGCCAGGCTTAAAGGGCCCCCTCGTGGGCGGGTTTCAAGAGATACCAACTCGCTCCCTTTTTGTTTTCGTGGGGGGACACCCCCCACATCCCCCCGCCAGGGGGACTCTGTCCCCCTGCACCCCCTGTTT
>DAOUBN010000076.1:0-10595 GCA_034432815.1 Anaerolineae bacterium
GCCCCCTCCACCCCCTGATTTCCTCCCCCCGGCCTGGGAGCCCCGCCCCCCTGCACCCCCCGATCTTTAAAGGACGAGCCTGGGTTGCCACATCCTGGCCGCCGGATCCCATTCGGCCAGGCCCAGGAAGCGACCATCAAAGGAGTAAACTTTGTGAAGGCCCTCGCCCCCCTGGGGAGTTCCCTTGACTTTCTGGCCCAGCCGGATCCTTTTCTCCTCGCCCCTCTCCAGGATCACGCTGGGAAGATCAGCCACCGCAACTTCAGGAGGCAGGAGGAAATCCTTAAGCCTGCCCCTCTCCAGTTCCTCAAGGGTTACGGCATCCTCCAGGGTGAACCGCCCGCTCCTCAGCCTGACGAGCTCGGTCACGTGGGCCCCGCACCCGAGCTTATCCCCCAGGTCCCTGGCCAGAGCCCGGATGTAAGTGCCGGGCGAGCATTCCACCTCCAGGGTGAGGAAGGGGCTGGACCACTCCTTCACTTCCAGCCGGTAAATCTCAACTGTGCGGGGAGGGGGATTGGCCTCTCTGCCCTCCCTGGCCAGCTCGTAGAGGCGCTTCCCTCCAACCTTTATGGCCGAGTAGAGAGGCGGTATCTGCTCTATCCTGCCGGTAAAGCTCTTGAGAGCCTCCTTTATCTCCTCCAGGGTCACGCTCACCGGAGCTTCCCCGGTTACTTCGCCCTCAGCATCGTGGGTGGTGGTGCTAACCCCAAGGCGCAGCGTGGCCCGATAGGCTTTGGGGCTCTCCATTATGAAGCGGACGAGCCTGGTCGCTCTGCCCAGACACACCACCAGCACCCCAGTGGCTATGGGGTCAAGGGTCCCCGCATGCCCGACCCTCCGGATCCCGCTCAGTTCCCGCACCCTGTCCACAACGTCGTGGGAAGTGAGGCCTCTGGGTTTATTAATGTTCAGGATGCCCGAAAGTTCACGCCTCATGGTCAGAAGGAAGCCTGCGGAGTTCTTTCAGGACGATCTCCTTGACCTCTTCCAGGTTGCCCTTCAGGCGACAGCCGGCGGCCTGGGGGTGGCCGCCTCCTCCGAGCTTCACCGCTACCGCCGAAACATCTATCCCGGGCACCGAGCGGAAGCTCACGTCCACCTCGCCCCCTGGCTTTTCGGTGAAAATGACCGCCACCCTGGCCCCTTCCACCCCCAGGAGGAAGTTTATGAGCCCGGAATCGCTATCTTCCCCAAGCTCCAGTTCGTCCAGAAGAGCGCGTGGCTTATCCACCCAGATGATCCCATCCCTGAACTGAACCCGCCCCAGGAGCCTGCTCCAGAGCTGGAGCAGCTTGAAGGGGTGGTGATTGAAGGCGTAGGTCATCACCCTGTGGAGGTTGGCTCCGGCCTTCTGGAGCTTCAGGGCTGCCTCCAGAGTCCTGGGGGTGGTGCTGGGGGTGCGGAATCCCTGGGTATCCGTGACGATGCCGTTGAGGAGGCATGTGGCCACATCGGGATCAATGGGGGCCGGAATTCCCTCCAGGAGTTCCAGCACCATCTCCGCCGTGGCCGCTGCCTGGGGGTCAACCCAGTTCAACGTCCCGAAAAAGGGGTTGGTCACGTGGTGGTCAATGTTCACAAGGGGCAGGTGGCCGAAAAGCTCCGGGCTGTAAGCCCTGCCAAGCCTCCTCAAATCGTTGGCATCAAGGGATACAACCAGGTCAAAGCTGCCGCAAGGGTAAGGGATTATCCTCTGGCTTCCAGGCAGGTGGAGGAACCGCTTCGGGACCGGATCCTGGCAGGCCATTGTCACTTTCTTGCCGAGCCTTTCCAGAGCCAGGCCAAGCCCCAGAACCGAGCCGATAGCATCACCGTCGGGGTCAATGTGGGTGAGGATTAAAATTCTGCCGGCTTCCTTAAGGCTTTTCGCTATCTCTTCCTTGGACATTTTCCTTTTCGGCTATCTCCCGCAGGAGCTGAGTTATCCGCTGCCCTCTCTCCAGGGAATCGTCCCATACGAAATTGAGGCGAGGGATGAACTTTATGCGGAGGTTCTGGGCCAGTTCGTGGCGGAGGAAACCCGAGGCGCTTTCAAGGCCCGCCAGGATCTCCTCCTTCCGCCCCTGGCCCTCCGGAGCGCTGACGTAAACGAAAGCATCCCTCAGGTCAAAGGTCACCTCCACGTCTGTGACGGTGACAAAGCTCAGACGGGGGTCCTTGACCTTTCTCTCCAGCAAAGTGCTTATTTCGCGCCGGATAAGTTCGCCCACCCGCTTCTGGCGGCGGGTCAGAGGCCTGGTCATCTCAGGTCACCTTCACCCTTTCGTAAATTTCAATGATATCGCCTATAACGAAATCGCCGAAGTTCTCCAGCCCCACGCCGCACTCAAACCCCTGGCGGACTTCCTTCACATCCTCGGTGAAGCGGCGCAGGGAGGCAACTTTGCCATCGTAAATAAGCTCGCCGTTGCGGATTATCCTGGCCCTGGCTCCCCTCACCACGACCCCATCCAGGACGTAGACTCCCGCCACCTGGCCTTTGGCCACTTTGAATATGGCTCTGACCTGGGCGTGGCCGAGGATGTTTTCCCTGACTTCGGGCTCAAGCAGGCCTTTGAGGGCCTTCTCCACATCCTCCAGGAGGTGGTAGATGACCTGGTAGAGGCGGATTTCAACCCCTTCGTTTTCGGCCAGGGCCCGCGCTGCCGGGTCCACATCCACATTGAAGCCAATGACAAGGCCCTTTGAGGCCACCGCCAGCATAACGTCGGACTCGCTCACATTGCCGGTCCCTTTGTGGATTATCTTTATGCGAAGCTCATCGGTGCTCATTTTCTCCAGGGAACTGACGATGGACTCAAGGGAGCCGTAGGCATCGGCCTTGAGGATGACGTTGAGCTCTTTAACCTCCCCGGCCTCCATCATCCGGTGAAGGTCCTCCAGGGTTACAACCTGCGGGGTGGGCCTGGGAGCGGCCTTTTCGGCCCGGCGCTTCTCCACAATGGCCTTCGCCTCCTTTTCGTTCCTGACCACCTCAAAGAGGAGGCCAGGGGTGGGGACCTCGGGCAGGCCCAGGACGAGGGCGGGGGTTGAGGGAGGAGCCTCGTCAATGGGCTCGCCCCGGTCGTTGAACATGGCCCTGACCCGCCCGTAAATGTCGTCAACCACAATGATTTCCCCGCGGCGGAGGGTCCCGTTCTGGACCAGGACCGTGGCCACTGGGCCGCGCCTTTCGTCCATCTTGCCTTCAATGACCGTCCCGACGGCGGGGCGGTTGGGGTTGGCTTTGAGGCCTTCCAGCTCCGCCACCAGGAGGATGTTCTCCAGGAGTTCATCAATCCCGATGCCTTTCTTGGCCGATATGGGGACACATATGGTGTTCCCGCCCCATTCCTCCGGAACGAGGCCGACCTCCGCCAGCTGGCGCTTCACCCTTTCCACATTGGCTTCGGGCTTGTCAATCTTGTTTATGGCCACGATTATGGGGACCTGGGCTGCCCTGGCGTGGTCAATGGCCTCAAGGGTCTGGGGCATGACGCCATCGTCAGCCGCCACCACCAGCACCGCTATGTCGGTCACCTGAGCGCCCCTTGCCCGCATTGCAGTGAAAGCCTCGTGGCCCGGGGTATCAATGAAGGTGATTTTCTTCCCGTTCACCTCCACCTGGTAAGCGCCGATCCGCTGGGTTATCCCTCCCACTTCCCCCGCGGCCACATTGGTGTGGCGTATGGCGTCCAGGAGAGTGGTCTTGCCGTGGTCCACATGGCCCAGCACTGTCACCACAGGAGGCCTCGGCACCATCTTCTCGGGCGATTCGCCTTCGTAAATGAGCTGGCGGATGGTTCTGGGGGCTGGCGGAGCCTTTTCCTCCGGCGGAGGCGCCGGCTCTTCCACCACAAAGCCCAGCTCCTCGGCCACGATCACGGCCGTATCCCGGTCAAGGCGCTGGTTTATGTTGGCCATAACCCCGTTCTTCATGAGCTCTTTGATCACATCAACAGCACTTATGCCCATGAGCTGGGCCAGCTCTCTCACTGTAATGCTTTCGGGTATTACGATTTTCTTTGGGGGAGGGGGTTCCGGTGGAGGGGCCTCCTCCTCCAGCACGACTTTAGGGCGAGGCCTGAATTTCTTGGGCGGTGCGCCCTTAAGCGGTTTTCTCTTTCCTTTCTTTCGGATCTTCTCATCAACCGGCATTTTCCCCTCCGTCGCAGAGGCTCGCCACGATCCTCTCCTTTTCCTGCCAGGTTGCCCCTACAAGTTCTTCCTCTGGCATCAACTGGGCCAGCTTCCTCAGCTTTTCCTCCACCTCTTTCGGAACATTTGTCTTGAGGGCGTAGTCAAGGGCTTTGCGCTTCAGGGCCGTCTCCCAGCAACTCCTCTTGAGGCAAAGGTAAGCCCCTCGCCCGGGCTTCTTGCCCCTTGGGTCCACTTCTATCTGCCCCTCTGTTGTCCTGACGATCCTCATCATGGCCTGCTTGGGCTTGACCTCGCGGCAGCCCACGCAGGTGCGCATCGGAATGTGCTTTGGCGACATGCCCCTCCTACTTTCTCTTCCTCCTGGGCTCTTCCTCGTCCAGGCCCAGGGACTTTATCTTGAGGAGTTCCTCCTGGAGGGCTTCAAGGGAGAAGCCCACGACTTCTTCCCCTTCCTCCTTCTCCTCCTCCTGAACAGGGGGTTTCTCCGGCTGTTCAGGTTGTGTTGCCAGGGCTTCCTGGAATTGCTCCGGTTCAGCTGAGACGGGCTCCGGCTGTTCGGGTTGTGTTGCCAGGACTTCCTGGATTTGCTCCTGGGCGGGCGCGGCCTCCTGCTCCCGCTTCTTGAGGATGGCTTCGGCCATGGAGAGCAGGTCCACGCTTTCCAGGAGGCCTTCGGCTCTGGCTTCGCTCTCGCTCTTTATGTCAATGCGCCAGCCTGTGAGCTTGGCCGCAAGCCTGGCGTTCTGTCCTTCCTTTCCTATCGCCAGGGAAAGCTGGTTGTCGGGCACTATGACGGTGGCGGTTTTGCCCTCTTCGTCTTTCTGCAGGATAACCTTGATGACCTTGGCCGGGCTTATAGCGTTGGCCACGAAAACGGCCGGGTCCGGGCTCCACTCTATGATTTCAACCTTTTCCCCGTTAAGTTCCCTCTGGATGTTCTGGATCCTCAGGCCCCTCTGGCCAACGCAGGTCCCTATGGGATCAATGCCTGGCTGGACGGCTCTGACCGCCACCTTGGAACGCGAGCCTGCTTCCCTGGCTATGGCTTTTATCTCCACCAGGCCCTGGGCTATCTCCGGGACCTCCCTTTCAAAGAGCCGCTTGAGGAAGTTCTTGTGGGCCCGGGATAGGATAACCCTTGGCCCCGCGCTTGACTTGTAAACTTCCACAATGTAGAAGAGCATTTTCTGGTTAACCTGATACTTTTCGCCCGGGATCCTCTCCTTTGGAGGCATTATGGCTTCAATTTTGTCTATGTTGACGACGACGTTTCCGCTGACGTGGTCAACCTTCTGGATAACGCCGACGATAAGTTCCCCCTCTTTGTCGGCCAGGGTGCTGTAGATGTATTCCTTTTCGGCTTCCCTTATGCGCTGAGTTATGACCTGCCTGGCGTTCTGGGTGGCAATGCGGCCGAAGCCCGGTGGCGTGCTTTCCACCGAGATGGTCTGGCCCACCCGGACATCAGGGTTTATCTTCCTGGCTTCTTCCAGGGAGATCTGGGTTCTGGGGTTTGTCACCTGTTCCACTACCATTTTATCCACGAAGATCTTTATCTGGCCTGTCTTCAGGTCAATCTTGGCCCTGACGTTCATGGCCGGGCCGTAATCCTTCTTGTAAGCCGAAGCCACAGCGTCTTCGGCCGCCTTGAGGATGACCTCCGGTGGCAGCTTCCTTTCCTCGCTGAGATGCTTTATTGCCAGAACCAGTTCATTTTTCATGCCCTTCCACTCCTCCGGGTTCTCTACAACAAGAAAAGTGGGGAAACCCCACTTTTCCTTGAGAGCTATTCTGCCTTGCTTTTAAATTATAGCATTCCCCGCCCTTTTTGGCAACTTGGAACCGGGGGTGTCCTCGCTTTTCTTTTCTCCTTTTCCCACCCCCGTTCCCTGTGGTTCAGCCTGGCTTCAGGGTCCCCCTCGTGGCCGGGTTTCAAGAGAGGGCAACTCGCCCCCAATTTTGTTTTGGTGGGGGGACACCCTGCACTTCCCCCGTCAGGGGGACTTCGCCCCCCTGCACCCCCTGTTTTCCCTCTTTCATGGGGGTGGAGGGGGCTTTGCCCCCTCCCAGGGGGTCTGGGGGGTGTCCCCCCAGGGAGAACAAATCAAGGGGCCAGAAGGGAACTCCTGCAACCCGCCTGCGAGTGGGATCCTTGACCCAGGCAAACCCTCAGCAAACGAGGGTGGGGAAAAATTGGGGGTGGAGGGGGGCAAAGCCCCCTGCCCCTCGCCCGGGTTGAAATCGGCGGAAGTGTAGTATATAATTGAGGTGAGGAGGAATGAGGCATGCTGGAAGTGGGGGTTATTCTCAGGAAACTGGCGGAAGATCCTAAACCCTGGCGGTCCCGCTACCTTGCGGGGCTTGCCGGATTGAGCCGCGAAGAGGCCAGGAGCTTCCAGGAAACCTGGCGGACCCTTCCGGTGGAGAGCCGGAGAAAGATTATGAACGCCCTGGTGGAGGCAAGCGAGAAGGACTGCAGCCTTGATTTCTCTTACCTTTTCCGCCTCTGCCTGGAAGATGAAGATGAGGAGGTCCGCCTCCAAGCTCTGGAAGGGCTCTGGGAAGATGAAGACCCGGGACTTGTGGTCCCGCTGGTCAGGATCCTGAAGAGGGATCCCTCCTTCAAGGTCAGGGCGGCGGCTGCTTCTTCCCTGGGGCGTTTCCTCCTTCGTGCCGGCACCAGCAGACTGGATGATTACTACGGCCGCCTGGTTTATTCTGCCCTGATGGAGGCGGCCAGGGGAGAAGATCTGGAGGTCCGCAGGAGAGCCATAGAGGCCCTTTCCTGCTCAGCGCTGGACGATGAAGATGTCCTCAAGCTGATTGAGGAGGCCTACCACCACCCCAGCGAGAAGATGAAGGCCAGCGCTATCTTCGCCATGGGCAGGAACGCCAACCCCAGGTGGCACTCCATCGTCCTCAAAGAACTGCGCAACCCGAAGCCTGAAATTCGTTACGAGGCCGCAAGGGCCTGCGGCGAGATGGGGCTCAGGGAAGCAGTTGAAATCCTGGCCTCCCTCGTCCAGGACAGGGATCAGGAGGTCCGGGAGGTGGCCATCTGGGCCCTGGGGAGCATAGGTGGAAGCGAAGCCCGCAGGATCCTGATGCAGTTCCTCAGAGAAGGGGACGATTCCATAAGGGAAGCGGTGGAAGAAGCTCTCAGGGAGGCGGATTTCTCATCCGATCCCCTCAATCCCCTCTAAGGGAGAAAGTCTTTGAGTTTCCGGCTCCGGAGGGGATGACGCAGTTTGCGCAGGGCTTTGGCCTCTATCTGCCGCGCCCTTTCTCTTGTTACTCCAAGCTTTTGCCCGATCTCTTCCAGGGTTTTGGGCCTCCCGTCCCTGAGGCCGAAGCGCTCTACCAGAACTTCTCGCTCTTTATCGCTCAGGGTCCTGAGGACTTTCTGGATTTCCTCCCGGAGGATCTCCCTGAAGGCTTCATCGGTGGGGGCGGGAGAGGAAGTGTCTTCAATGAAATCTCCCAGAAAAGTGTCCTCATCGGCGCCGATGGGAGTTTCAAGGGAGAGGGGCTCCTGAGCAGCCATCACAATGCTCCGAACTTTAGCGGCCGCTTTCTGGAGCTTCTTCTCTAAGTGCCAGGGGATGGGTTTGTTCTGCTCCATGGCCTCCTTTATGGCCTGGACATCCTCCTGAGAGAGAAGGCCCATCTCCAGGGCGATTTCTTCCGCAGTCGGTTCCCTGCCGAGTTTCTGGGTGAGGATCCGCTGGGCATTGAGCTGGCGCTGGATGTTCTCCATCATGTGGAGTGGGATGCGGATGGTGCGGGCCTGGTCGGCTATCGCTCTCGTGATGGCTTGCCTTATCCACCAGGTGGCGTAGGTGCTGAAGCGGAAGCCCTTCCGCGGGTCAAACTTATCGGCAGCTTTGAGCAGGCCAAGGTTCCCCTCCTGGATAAGGTCCAGCAGGGAGAGGCCGCGGCCGAGGTAATGTTTGGCTATGCTCACCACCAGGCGGAGGTTGCCCTGGACAAGGCGGCGCTTGGCCGCTTCCCCGGCCCTGACCTGGGCTTCCAGTTTGGCCTTCTCCAGAGGGGAGAGATCGCCTTTCTTAAGGCGCTGTTCGGCCATCTTCCCCTTCTGGATGAGAAGGCCCAGCTCTTTTTCTTCCTCCGGGGTGAGCAGAGGGATCTTGCTTATCTCCCTCAGGTAAATCTGAACCCCGCTATCCCCCAGTTCTATTTCTTCATCCATCTCAGGGAATTCCTCGCTCATAGGGCCTCCCGCTTCCGGTAAGAGTAGCGGGACATGGCACGGTGGAGGGATGCCAGTTCCTCCGCGTGAGTTTTAATCAAACCACGGTAATAGCTCAGGCTTTCTTCATCGCCCTGCTCCCTCGCCTCTTCCTGGAGGAAACGGAGTTCCTGGAGGTAGTAGCGAATGCTCTGCTCCCGCATGCGCAGGGCGCAGTATAGGATTTCGTCCTCCATCTTTTCCATGGGGGTTGGCGGCGAGCTCCCGGCTTTCTCCAGGATGGCTGAAGCCTTCTCCCTGAGGATGGGGTCCAGGCTTTCCAGGAAATCCTCAAGCCTCTCCCCATCCCTGCCTGAGGCCGCTTTCCAGAGGCTGAAGAGGATGCGATTCTCGGATTCGGAGAAATCGGCCTCACTCAGGGGGTAGAATCCCATCGCCGCCATCTTCTCATCCAGGAAGCTAAGGAGGCCAGGGTTTTCCATGAACCGGGCCAGGGCATATTCCTCAAGGCCGAGGGTCCTTTTGGGAGGTTGCCTCTGGGCCCTGGCCTGGACCCTTACCCTTGCTATAGCTCCGAGTTCCCTCCGGATCACCCCTTCATCAACCTTAACTGTTCTGGCCAGTCGGTAGATGTAGTGCTCTCTTTCCACCTCGTCCTTGATAGCCCTCAGGATGGGGACGATGGTCCGCACGGCCTCGGCCTTGCCTCTGGGGGAGGAGAGGTCAAACCTGCTGGAGAGAAGCTGGATGAAGAATTCCGCCACAGGTGCGGCTTTATCCAGAGCTTCCTGCCACCCTTCGGGCGACTCCCGGATAAGATCATCGGGGTCGCAGCCAGGGGGAAGGCTCAGGATGAAGATTTCGGCGTTGAGGCGCTCTTCAAACCGGATGAAACCCCTCGGGTCAAAGACGGGCTGGGCTTCTTTGTCCAGGACTTCCTCGGCCATCTGGAGGGCCCTCACCGTCGCCTCGCTCCCGGCCACATCGGGGTCAAGGGCCAGGGTGAAGCGCCTGGTGTAGCGGGAAAGGAGCCTGAGCTGGGCTTCCGTTATGGAAGTCCCCATGGAGGCCACCACGTTCCTGAAGCCCCTCTGATGGGCCTGGATCACGTCAAAATACCCCTCCACTATCACGGCCATATCCTTTTCCCTTATGGCCTCCCTGGCCATGTCCAGCCCGAAGAGGACCCGGCTCTTGTCAAAAACAGGGGTTGCCGGGGAGTTCATGTATTTCGGAACTCCTTCAGGGTCAAGGGTCCTTCCCCCAAAGCCCACCACTCTCCCCGCCTCATCCCTTATCGGGATCATCAGCCGGTCCCGGAAGCGGTCATAGAAACCCCCTTCTTCCCTCTTCACCAGGAGGCCTGCCTCGTGGAGGATTTCCCGCCTGTATCCGAGGTTCACCATAAACTCTTCCAGGCTGTGCCATTCCGCAGGGGCGTAGCCGAGTTTGAAGGCCCTGATCGCCTCTTCGCTTATGCCCCTTTTCTCCAGGTATTCCCTCGCTTTAGCCCCTTTTTCCGGATGGAAGAGGATGCGGTGGTAGTAGTCGGCGGCGACGGAGTTCACCTCCCGCAGGAGCCTTTCTTTTTCCATTTCCCTGGGAGGCTTTTCCTCCAGCCTGACCCCCACCCTTTCGGCCAGGAGCTTCAAGGCTTCCCTGAAGCCAAGCCCCTCTTTTTTCATTATGAAGGAGAAGACGTCCCCGCCGGCATTGCACCCGAAGCAGTGCCAGGTCTGGGTGTGGGGGAAGACGTAAAAGGAAGGGGTTTTCTCGGAATGGAAGGGGCATAGGGCTTTGAAGTTGCGCCCTGCCTTTTTCAGCGGGACGTATTGCCCTATCACGTCAACGATATCGGCCCTGGCCTTGACCTCGTCAATTACGCTCATGCCCCCTCCGTCCGCAGCCTAATTTTAAAGCAAGGGGTGGGGAATGTCAAAGGCTTTTCTTTCCGACCCACTTTGGTTATAATGGGGCATGGAAGGAGGAGCGATGCCGGCAAAGTGCACGAGGAGGGATTTCCTCAAGTATATGGCAGGCTGGGCCGCAGCAGTAATCCTTGAGGGGTGCGCGGGCAGGGCGACTCCCTTCACCCCTTCCCCCACAATATACCCAACCCTTACCCCGACTCCAACTCACACCCCTTCCCCCACAGTTTCTCCCACCCCATCAGAGCACGACCTCCACCACGGAGCGGCCTTCGGGCAGGCCCAGGCCCATTTCGGCCCCGATCCTTATGTAG
>DAOUBN010000077.1:0-24772 GCA_034432815.1 Anaerolineae bacterium
GGAACGAGAAGCTCTTCCTCACGGCCAAGGATGTGGCGCCGGCGGAGCTGGAGGCCAACAAATCCGTCATTGTGGAGGAGATACCGAAGCCCAAGTAATTTTGCGGAAGCCAGAAATCAGGGCGATTGGCCCCCGCGGTCAATCGCCCTTTTTCTTTAGTAGTCAATCCCCCTGCGTGAGACTATCCCCTGCCGGTATGGGTGCTTTACTTCCCTCATCTCGGTGACGAGGTGGGCTCGCCGGATTATTTCGGGGTGGGCGTTCCGGCCAGTGAGAACCAGTTCAACCTTCTCGGGCTTTTCCTCCAGGAGCGAAAGCACCTCCTCCAGGGATACCAGGCCGAAGTCCAGTGCCACATTGATCTCGTCCAGGATGATGATATCGTAGAGGCCTGAGCGCATTGCCTGGCGGGCTTCCTCCAGGGCCTGGTGGGCCATCTCCACATCCTGGGGCAGAGGATTGTTGCGGTCCACAAAGTGGGGCCCCCCGAACTGCTTAAGAGTCACCCCGGGGATGAAGTTCACCGACCGGAGCTCCCCGTAGTTGGGCCATCCCTTCATGAACTGGATTATGAGGACTTTCAGGCCATGGCCCGCCGCCCTGAGAGCAAGACCCAGAGCAGCCGTGGTCTTGCCCTTGCCGTCTCCCGTGTAAACTTCTATCAGGCCCTCTCTCAGGCTCACTTGATCTTCACCTCCATGTCCAGCGGGACAAGCTCAAACCATGTGTTTCCGGGTTTGAAGGGGAATAGGTTCCCCCCGTAATCCAGAATCTTCAGAGGGTCAGGGCGGGAAGGCCTGCTCCACACTGCGGGATAAACCCGGCCATCCCGGCAGACCTGAGCTCTGCCCTGGCCCCAGAGCTGGATCTGGACGGATTTCGCCCCCAGCACATCCTCCACAATGAGAGTTTCCACGTGGTGCACGTAGACTATGACCACGTTCTTGACAGCGATTTGCTCCCCGGTGAGGGCGTCCCGGTGCGGTTCCCCAACGATGAAGCGGAGATAGGCCTCCTTCTGGGGGTCGTATCGGTAGAGGACATCGGAATACTTGCGGTGGTAAGGGATGAAGATCTCACTGGCGGGGAGGCCATCGGGCGGTGGCTCCTGGGAGAAGACCATGTGGTTTATCTCCACCTTTTGATTTATCCCCCGCTGAGTTGCCACCTTCCAGAGGGAAGCGGTGTCGGTGAAGAGGGTGTGCTCAAAAGCCTTCCCAGGCTCTTTAATGCGGTAGAATCCCGGGTCCCCACGCCATTCCGAAAGGGTATACTGGGCGAAATCGCAGTTATCAAGCATCCTGGTTATTTCGCCCGAAGCGCCGGAATAGGCAAATATAGCGTGGTAAAAGAGGGGAATTTCCAGGTCAATGAGCCTGGCGCTCCTTATGGAGCCTATGCGCTCGGCGTCCTTGCAGAGGAAGATGGCGGTGAAGCGGGTGAGGCCACCTTCGGCCAGGTGTTCAAAGACAATATCGGCGAAGGACAGGCCCGATTGGGGCCTCACCTCCGGAGAATTGGCGACTTTAACGGCCAGAGGCCTGCGGTTGAGCTTCTCGGGATTGTCCACGGGCTCCCCGGTGAGAGGGCAGAGATTGGCAATTGGGGTGGGGGTTGGTGTCGGTGTTTCATGGCTTGAGGGATTAGCCCTGGGTGCAGTCGGGACAGGTGATGGGGTGCTGGTCGGGGTGGGCCTTGGGGTTTTGGTGGGGGTTGGAGTAGGGGCAGGGCCGAGAAAAGCGCAGGAAGTCAAGAGGAAAGCTAAGATGAGAGCACCCGCGCACTTTTTCATTTTTCACCTCCTTTTGTTTTTACCGACTTGGAATGAGGAGCGCCGGTGAAGCCCCTTTTCCCAACCCTTCCTGCGGTATGAGGTTGGTTGCGATGCGGTTTGGGTTATTATAAGCCTGCCGGTCTGGTAAAGCAAAATCGGTGGGGGAGAACCAGGGGGCCGTGGGGGTGTCCCCCCGCCCTTTCTCCTCCCCAACCCCTCCTTTTTGATTTTCAGCTCTTTTCTGATAAACTTCTCCAAAGCAGAGACCAATCGGAGGGCGAGAAAGCTATGGAGCTTGAGGAGCTTAAAGAGCTTGTCTTTCGGAATGAAAGCAAGATCGTGCTCCTGGTGATGGATGGCCTCGGGGGATTGCCCAGGACTTCCGGTGGGCAAACGGAACTGGAAACGGCCAGAACCCCCAACCTGGATCTCTACGCTTCCACCGGCATATGCGGCCTCCTGGACCCCATAGCTCCGGGGATAACCCCGGGAAGCGGGCCTGCCCACCTGGCCCTGTTCGGGTATGACCCCCTGCGCTATGAAATCGGGCGAGGGGTCCTGGAAGCCCTGGGCATAGGCTTCCCCTTGGAAAAAGATGACCTTGCAGCCAGGGGCAACTTCTGCACCGTGGATGAAAAAGGCCTCGTCACCGACCGCCGGGCAGGCCGGATTGACACCAGCTTCAACGCCATGCTCTGCGAGAAACTCTCCCAGATAAAGCTTCCGGGCCTTGAGATCTTCGTAAGGCCCGTAAAAGAGCACAGGTTCGTGGTGGTCTTCCGGGGGCCGGGCCTATCGGACAAGCTCACGGAAACTGACCCTCAGCGGGTTGGCCTCCCGCCCCTTAAGGTGGAGCCCCTGGTTCCCGAGGCCGAGGCGACCGCAGAGCTGGTGAACGAATGGGTGGAAAAAGCCCGGGAAATCCTCGCACCCCACTACCCGGCCAACATGTTGCTCCTCAGGGGATTCTCCCGGATCCCCCACCTGCCTCCGATGCAGGAGATCTATGGCCTCAGGCCGGCGGCGATAGCCAACTACCCCATGTATAAAGGGGTAGCAAAGCTTGTGGGCATGGATGTCCTGGAAACAGGGGATACCTTTGCTGACAAGCTCGCCACTCTGGAAGCCCACTGGAAAGATTACGACTTCTTCTACATCCACGTGAAAGAGACCGATACCTACGGAGAAGACGGGAACTTTGAAGCAAAGGTGGCCGTAATAGAAGAAGTAGACCGCCACATCCCCAGGATCATGGCCCTTAAACCCGATGTTTTTATCGTAACAGGGGACCACTCAACCCCCGCCGTCCTCAAGAGCCACAGCTGGCATCCTGTGCCCGTCCTCCTCCATTCCCGTTACGTCCGGCCTGATGGGGTGGCAAAATTCGGGGAGAGGAGTTGCGCCAGAGGGAGCATAGGCAGGATGCCGGCAGTCAACCTCATGCGGCTGGCCCTCGCCTACGCCCTCAGATTGAACAGATTCGGGGCATAAGGAGGATTGAACCATGACAACCGTTCTGATCACAGGGGGAGCCGGGTTCATCGGGTCCAACTTCACCCGCTACATCCTGCAGAAATACCCCCAATACAAAGTGGTGGTATACGATAAACTGACCTACGCCGGCAACCTTGATAACCTCAGGGACGTGGCCCAGAATTACCCCGACCGCTACACTTTCATCCAGGGCGATATATGCGATGCCAGGCTTGTGGAGGAAACGGTGAAGGCCCACAAAGTGGACTTCATCGTGAACTTCGCCGCTGAAAGCCACGTGGACCGTTCCCTCTTCGAGCCCGGCTCCTTCATCCAGACCGATATCTTCGGCACTTATGTGCTCCTGGAAGCTGTCAGAAGGCTCGGGGTAAGCCGCATGGTTCAGGTGAGCACCGATGAGGTCTACGGCTCCATAGAAGAGGGCTCCTTCAAAGAGACCGATCCCCTCAATCCCTCCAGCCCATATTCCGCCAGCAAGGCCGGGGGTGACCTTATGTGTATGGCTTATCACAGGACCTGGGGCGTTCCCGTCATGATCACCAGGGGCTCCAACACCTTCGGCCCCTACCAGTATCCCGAGAAAATCATCCCCCTCTTCATCACCAATGCCATTGACGACCTGCCCCTTCCCCTCTATGGCGATGGGCTTAACGTGAGGGACTGGCTCTACGTGCTGGACCACTGCGAGGCCATAGACCTGGTCCTGCATGAGGGGAAGCCTGGCGAGATCTACAACGTCGGCGCCGGGAATGAGCTCACGAACCTGGAGCTGACTCGCCGCATCCTCAGGCTCCTCAACAAGCCCGAAAGCCTCATCCGCTTCGTGGAGGACCGCCCCGGCCACGACCGCCGCTATTCCCTGGATTGCGCCAAAATAAAAGCTCTGGGCTGGCACCCCCGCCACGATTTTGACCAGGCCCTGGAGGAAACAGTCCGCTGGTATGTGGAAAACCAGTGGTGGTGGCGCAAGATAAAGAGCGGAGAATACATGGAATTCTACCGCAAGCAGTATGAGAGAAGGCTTGCTGCATCCAGACCACTGATAAACTGAGGAGGTTCGCCATGGAAGAGATAAGGCCGGAAGACATAGGAGCAATCGTTAAGCCTGAACCTCTCAAAGCCTTCTGCCGCAATGTTTTCATCAAGCTCGGCGTTCCCGAAGAGGACGCAGCTATCACGGCCGAGGTTCTGGTCGCTGCTGACCTGAGAGGCATCTTCTCCCACGGGGTAGCCCGCATGCGCCGCTACATCAATGGCCTTAAAAGCGGGATGATGAAACCTCGCCCCGAGGTCAGGATCGTTCGGGAAACGGCCGTCACCGCCACCATAGACGCCGGTGCGGGCCTTGGCCAGCCGGTGAGTTACCGGGCCATGAAGCTGGCCATCCAGAAAGCCCTGGAGCATGGTGTCGGCTTCGTGGCTGTCCGAAACTCCAACCATTATGGTATCGCCGGATACTATGCCATGATGGCCCTTGAGCACGACCTCATCGGGATATCCTCCACCAATGCCGATGTCCTGGTGGTGCCGACTTTCGGGCGGAAGGCGATGCTGGGAACCAATCCCATAAGCATAGCTGTTCCAGCCGGCAAGGAGCGGCCCTTCGTCCTGGATATGGCCACCAGCGCCGTCCCCAGGGGCAAGCTTGAGGTTTACGAGAGGCTCGGGAAGAAGATGCCCCTGGGCTGGGCCACTGACGAGAAAGGCCTTCCCACCGATGACCCCGGCCTCGTCCTGAGGAATCTGGCGGAGCGGCGGGGAGGAGGGCTCCTGCCCTTAGGAGGAGCAGGGGAAGAAATGGGCGGACACAAAGGTTACGGCCTGGCCCTTGCCGTGGACATCTTCTGCGGTGTCCTCTCCGGAGCTGCTTATGCTGATCTGGTCTACCCCAGGGACGAGCAGGGAAGACCCCTCCCCTCCAACATAGGCCACTTCTTCGGAGCGATGCGCGTAGACGCCTTCAGGCCTCTGGATGAATTCAAGGAAGCCATGGACGACCTCATCCGGCGCCTGAAAGAATCCCCCAAAGCCGAAGGCCAGACCCGAATCTACATCCACGGCGAAAAGGAGTTTGAGGCCGCCGAGCGCTTCGCGCAGGAGGGAATCCCTCTGGACAAAAAGGTGGTAGCGGACCTGAAAGCCATAGCGCAGGAGTTCGGGGAGGAATTCCCGGCCTGAGCATGGCCTCAAGAGGAATAAGGCCATGAAGAGGGCAGCCTTGTTCCTGGGCTTGATCCTTTTCGTCGCTTCCGCAGGCGCTGGCTCCTTCGGCCGGACCTCTGCTTCTCCGGGAAAACAGAGCGAATTTTCCTTCTTCGTTTTCCTGCCCTTTGTGGCTAAGAGCGAACCTTGCCGGCCAATACCCGGAGCCTCCTACAGCGCAATCCCGGCTTTAGGCTCGCATCCAAATATACCTGCTTCCGATCACCCCGATTTGAACCTGGCCGTGAGGGGCTACATCGTCAACCCAGCAGCTTACCTCGGCCTCGTGGATTACGGCGGCGGTTACGATCCAAATGCCCCCCAGTTGTATGGCCTCTTCCCGGATGACCGGGTCCCGGAGTTCGTGAGGGGTTACAGGGTTTACGACTGGGATTGGGCCAGCAACCGCAGGGGCGACCCCATTGCCACCTGGGATGTCACTCTGCTGGGGATGAGGACTTCTCCGGGTGAGTTCATTTATTTGCCCTACTTCGGCGGCGAGATTTACGCCTCCGGCTACAAGGCCATGGTCCTTTATGCCGAAGAAACGAGGATAACCCTTGTCTTCACCAGGAAGGACACGGTGGCAGAGGGCTATTCCATCCACCTGGAAGATGTCTGCGTTGATCCTAACCTCTTAGCCCTTTACCGGCAGATGGATTCCCAGGGCAGGGGTTATCTCCCCGCGCTTAAAGAGAAACAGGCTTTCGCCACTGCGCGCGGGAGCGAGATAAAGGTGGCCATAAGGGATACGGGCTCCTTCATGGACCCCCGCTCCCGCAAGGACTGGTGGCAGGGCAAATGATAAAGAACCGGCGGGAGGCCACATTTCCGGCTCTGCGAGCCTGCGGGAGTGGGAAAGACATGGGGGCGGTGGGCTTTACCCCCTGACAGAGGGAAGTGGAAGGTCTCCCCCCACGCTTTTTTCCTCACCCTCGTTTGCTCCGGGTTCGCCGGGGTTCAGGGGCCCCCTTGTGGTCGGGTTGCAGGAGGGGGCTCCTTGCCCCTCTAATTGGTTTCTCTGGAGGGACACCTCCCAGACCCCCCGGGATGGGGCTCCGCCCCCTCCACCCCCGTGAAAAAGGGGTGCAAGGGGGACGGAGTCCCCCTGACGGGGAAGTGGGAGGAGGCCCCACCCCTTCTAACTCCCCTTGGAGAAGGGAGAAAAGGCAGGGAGACACCCCCGCATCCCCCCGACATGGGGGCTTCGCCCCCCTGCACCCCCCTCCTGGGGCTTCAGGGGCCCGGCGGTGTGCCCTGGACTGGCAGGAGTTGACTTAAGCCGGCTCGTATTGTATCATTCTGACCAAACCCGGTAAACCTTCCAAGGGGGGAAAATGAGAGCGCGTCCTGTCCTTAACTTCATCCTCAGGATTCTCTTCCGCCTTTTCCTGCGCTGCAAAGTGGAGGGCTGGGAGAATTTCCCCAGGAAAGGAAAGGTCATCCTGATGATAAACCACATAAACTTCATTGACCCGGTCCTTGTGGGAGCGCTTGCCCCGAGAGAAGTGACAATGATGGCCAAAAGGGAGGTGCTGGATTATCCCTTCCTCGGCTTCTTCATCCGCCTGTATGGGGTTGTCCCGATCCGTAGGGGAGAGATTGACCGAAAGGCTCTCCAGTCGGCCCTGGAGGCCCTGATCAGGGAACAGCCCCTCCTCATAGCCCCCGAAGGTACCAGGAGCCACCATGGCCGCCTGCAGAAGGCCAAAGACGGAATCGCCTACATCGCCCTCAAGACCGATGCCCCCATCCTGCCCATAGCCATCTGGGGCCAGGAAAAATTCTTCCAAAACATAAAGAAACTCCGCCCCACCGAAGTCCGCATCCGGATAGGCCGCCCCTTCAAGTTCGTCCCTCCTCCCAGGCTTGAAAGGGGTGACCTCACTAAGATGACCACCGAAGCCATGTATATCCTGGCATCCCTGCTCCCCCCAGAATACAGGGGCGTTTACGCCAATCCCGAGGGAGTAAATTTCCACTACGTGAGGTTTCTGGATTGAGGAGTGGATGATGATAAGCCCCCTTTTGCCTGAGGGAAGGGCTTTCCTGCCCCTCCTGCGCGGCATCGCCTCCAGGGTTGAGTATGAAATTGACGGCGAAACCCGCGCCCTTTATCTCCCAGAAGCCGAGGGAGAAGAAGACTTCGTCGCCGCCAGGAGGCTTGTCTCCCGGGACAAACTCACCACGGTGAAGCTTGAAATCCTGAACAAAGGCCCAAAACCCCTGGCCCTGAAGAAGCTTGTGGTGATAGAAGCAGGGGGAGAGGGGCTTGAACTGGAAGGGCCTGTCTCCTCCTGGCGCTTCTACCAGAACGGGTGGCAATCCTGGTCCCCGGCTTTCGCCCGGCTGGTGAGCGATGGCCTGTATGTGGACCCCGCCACCGACGTTTACCGAAGGATGCATCAACCCCATTTTGACCTGGCCGGGGGCAAAAGGCTGAGCAGCGAGTGGTTCACTGTGATCGCTCCACCATCGGGCCTCTCGCTCCTGGCCGGATTCATAACTTCAGCCCGGCAACTCGGGGAGATAGTTCTTGAGCTTTCCGACCGAAGGGAGGTCAACAGGTTCTCGGCCATCTGCTATGGCGACGGCTTCCCCCTTCAGCCCGGAGAAAAAGCCCTTTCGGAAGAGCTTGCCCTGGCCTGCGGGGATGACCCCCGCGAGCTGGTTGAGAATTACGCCTCCCTCTGGGGTGAGAAAATGCAGGCCAGGCGATCCCGCCCTTTCACCGGCTGGTGCACCTGGTATTATTTCTACGGCGAAAACACCGAAGAGGATGTCCTGAAATGTGTCCGCAAAGCCAGGGAGCTGGCCCTTCCCATTGATTACATTATTGTGGATGATGGTTACCAGCGGGCCATCGGGGACTGGTTTGATGTGAACGCCGATAAGTTCCCCTCGGGGATGAAGTTCCTGGCCAGGGAGATCAGGAAGGCGGGGTTCCGGCCCGCCCTCTGGGTGGCACCCTTCGCCGCCGGCGAGGATTCCCGCCTCTTCGCCGAGCACCCCGACTGGGTCCTGCGGGATGAAGGAGGCAGGCCTGTCCTGGCCTGGGAGCACTGGGGCGTCCCCTGTTACGGCCTGGACCTATCGGTTCCGGAGGTTCAGGGCTGGCTCAGGGAGCTTTTCTCTGCCCTGCGCCGGGATTGGGGATACGAATTCTTCAAGCTGGACTTCCTCTTCGCCGGAGCGATGCCTGGAAAGAGGCACAACCCCCGCGTGACGAGAGCCGTGGCCGTCCGGAAGGGGCTTGAGACGATAAGGGAGGCTGTGGGGGATGAGGCTTACCTGCTGGGTTGTGGAGCGCCACTGGGGCCTTCCATCGGCCTTGTGGATGCCATGCGGATCGGGCCTGATGTCCACCCCGACTGGGCTCCCTTCTGGCGGGATCTTTCCTCAGCCTCAGCCGAAAACTCCATCCGCAACGCCATGACCCGCTACTTCTTCCACCGGAACCTCTGGGCCAACGACCCTGACTGCGTCCTGGTCCGCACCCGCGACGACGGATCAAACCTGGTCCTTAACGAAGTTCGCTCCCTGGTCAGCATCGTGGGCCTGAGCGGCGGGGCCGTGGTGGACAGCGATAACCTCCCTTCAATCAGAAGGGGCAGGCTCAAATACCTCCGCCGCATACTCCCTCCTCCCCCCGAAAGCGCCAGGGCCGTTGACCTTTTCCGGCGCGAACGGCCTTCCATCATGGTGATGAAAATTGAGAGACCCTGGGAAACCTGGTGGGTGGCGGGAATCCTGAACTGGGAGGACCGGACCGTGACCACGGAATTAAGCCTGGAAGAACTGGGGATACCTCCTGGACGCTACCACCTCTACAGTTACTGGCGCGGCCGCTACCTGGGCGTGACCGAAGGCTCCATTGTTCTGAAGAGGCACCAGCCCCACGAGACCGTCCTCCTGGCCATAAGGCCATGCCTCCCCGAACCCCAGCTCCTCTCCTCCACCTTCCACATAACCCAGGGAGGGGTGGAAATAAAGCGAATGGAGCGCTTCGCCGTGGGCCGGGAGCTGAGGCTGCGGTCCAGCCTGGAAAAGCCCGGGGTTCAGTTCGGAAGGCTCCTCTTCGTGCTCCCGGAGGGCTGGAGGGAGAGCTGGGCCGAGGTCAACGGCCGCAGGCAGGCCCCGGTGAGGCTTGGGAAAGGGATGATCGGGCTGGGATTCACCCTTGAGGGAGAAACGGTGGCGGAGATAAACTTCTTCAAAGGAGGGTGAAATTGCGCATCCTGATAACCGGAGCGGCAGGGTTCATCGGCTCGCACCTCTGCGACCGCTTCCTCAGAGAGGGCCACGAGGTTATCGCCATGGATAACTTCATCACAGGCACCCCCGACAACATAGCCCATCTTTTCGGGAATGACCGCTTTCTCTTCATAAAGCACGATGTCACCAACTTCATCTATGTGCCGGGACCCCTTGATGCGGTGCTGCATTTTGCCTCCCCGGCCAGCCCCGTGGACTACATGAAGTATCCCATCCAGACCCTGAAAGTGGGGGCGCTCGGGACCCACAAGGCCCTGGGGCTTGCCAGGGCCAAGGGGGCTCGCTTCCTCCTGGCCTCCACATCCGAGGTCTACGGCGATCCCCTGGTCCATCCTCAGCCCGAAAGCTACTGGGGAAACGTGAACCCGATAGGGCCCAGGGGCGTTTACGACGAAGCCAAGCGCTTCGCCGAAGCCCTGACCATGGCCTACCACCGTTATCACGGGCTTGAAACCCGGATAGCTCGCATCTTCAACACTTACGGGCCCAGGATGCGCCTTGACGATGGCCGCGTCATCCCCAACTTCATCGGCCAGGCCCTCCGGGGCGAACCCCTCACAGTCTACGGCGATGGGCAGCAGACCCGGAGCTTCTGCTACATAGACGACATGGTGGAGGGGATATACCGGCTCCTCTTCTCCGATGAAGTGGAGCCTGTCAACCTGGGAAACCCTCAGGAGATGAGAGTTATAGACCTGGCCTGCCTCATAAACGAGATGGTGGGGAACAAAGCGGGGATAGAGTTCAGGCCTCCCCTCCCAGACGATCCCAGAGTCCGGCGGCCGGACATAACCAAAGCCAGGAAAATCCTGGGCTGGGAACCCAGGGTTCCTCTGGAAGAGGGCCTGCGGATCACCATTGAGTGGTTCAGGGAGAGGATGAAGCGGTAATCTGACCCGAAGCTTGAGAGGATGTGCTTCCAGAAGGAGGTAACGATTTGGAGAGAAGCTCTCGCTTCCCGGGATTTTACAGGCTCAGCTTTCAGGAAAGAATAGAAATCCTTGCCCGTTGGGCAGAGCTTTCCCCGGAAGAAAAAGCCTTGCTGGAAAGAAGCCTTTCCCCCGAACAGGCCGAAAAGATGATAGAAAACGTGGTGGGTGTTTTCCCTCTGCCCCTCGGGATTGCGGTCAATTTCCTGATAAACGGCAGGGATTACCTCATCCCGATGGCGATAGAAGAGCCTTCGGTAGTGGCTGGGCTGAGCCACGCGGCGAAACTGGTCAGGGAAGGAGGCGGCTTCCAGGCCGAAAGCTCCGATCCCCTGATGATCGCTCAGATCCAGGTTGTGGGCCTGACAGACCTTGAAAGCGCAGCCCATAAGATTCTCCAGGCTCAGGAAGAGATCTTCCGCCTGGCCGACTCCAGGCACCCCACCATCCTTTCCCTTGGGGGAGGAAGCAGGGGGCTGGAAATCAGACAATTCCCCGACACCCCGGCTGGCCCGATGCTGGTAATCCACCTCCTTTACGATACCAGAGACGCCATGGGGGCCAATGTGGTCAACACCGTTGCCGAAACGGTGGCACCGCTCATAGAGGAAATCACGGGCGGGAGGGTTGTCCTGCGCATCCTTTCCAACCTCTCCGACCGTCGCCTGGCCAGGGCCCGGTGCACTGTGCCGTGGAGAGCTCTGGAAGGCAAGGGCATACCCGGTAGAGAAGTCGCCAGGAGGATTGTGGAAGCGTGGGCTCTGGCTGCAGTGGACCCCTACCGGGCTGCCACTCACAACAAAGGGGTCATGAACGGCATTGATGCCGTGGCCATAGCGACGGGGAACGACTGGAGGGCTCTGGAAGCCGGGGCGCACGCCTACGCCGCCCGAACTGGCTCTTACGGCCCCCTGACCATCTGGAGGCAGAACGCTGAAGGCGACCTTGAGGGCTTCATTGAATTGCCGGTAGCGGTGGGGATAGTAGGTGGTGCTACAAGGGCTCACCCTCTGGCCAGAGTATGCCTTAAGATCCTGGGGGTCAAAACAGCTGGGGAATTAGCCCAGGTCATGGCCAGCGTTGGGCTGGGCCAGAACCTGGCAGCCCTCTTCGCCCTTGCCACTGAGGGGATACAAAAGGGCCACATGCGGCTTCATGCCCGCCAGGTGGCTATGGCCGCGGGTGCTGAAGGGGAGCTTATAGACCTTGTGGCGAGCAGAATGATAGAAGAAGGCGTTATAAGCCCGGGTAAAGCTGCTGAAATACTCCGCGAACTGAAAAAGGGTTAAGAACTTTTCTCCTCTTTCTTTTCAGCCTTCTCTTCCTCGTCAAGCCCGGAAGTAGCTTTCCGGAACTCCCTTATGCTCCTTCCCAGTGCTCCCCCAAGCTCCGGCAGTTTCCCCACGCCGAAAATGATTATGATTATCAGGAGGATAATCAGCAATTCAGGCACTCCCAGGTGTGGCACCTCACCCCTCCTTCCATAGTCTCAACACCATTATAGCACATTTACCAGCCAGGCCAAAGCCTTCTTGCTTTTCCGAAACGCCCTATAGAACCAGTTCAAGGATAGTGAAATCTGAGAACAACACTACCATTAGGCCCCTCAAGCCCCTGTTTGATTGTAACTGCCGGTATATGCTGGCCTGTTTGGGGGAGCCACAATCCGATTCGCACATGGGTGATCTGAACATTCGGCGGGGGGTAGATCCAGTGAACGCTATAAATCAATTTGCGAGAGAAAGTAGCTCTGGTATCTACCCAGCGTGTGCCCCACAGCCCTAAAGGGTGATCGCCCTGGGCTACAAGATTGCCCTGGTTGTCAAGAAAATGCGCGTAAAAAGAGATAGCGGCCGGGTCGCCTTCAATTAATTCCCATATTTCAAACAAGGCGAGCAGGGGCTTATTGTCGAAATCCATTCCTTTAGTAATGCGCAAGGCCCCAAGTTTCAGTTCAAAGTTTCCGCCCTTGAAAACGATGGGATCTTTGAGATCAAGAAGGATTTCCGGTGCGAAATTTCTGTAAGCAATAGCATAGCCGTGAGAAAGGGCTGGGGAGAGAAGGGTGGATAGGTTGAAATCCAGATCAGGTCCGTAGAGCCAGCGTTCCTCATGACTGATTATAACGGCATCAATTGGATATTCTCTGAGTATACGCGCCCGCTCTTCGTTATCCCAGGTCTTGAAAAACCAATCTCTTGCCACCAGATTTTTCCCCACTGTGGAAATCCTTCCGGGATACCACAATGGTAGAACCATATCGTGCTGGGCTAACTCAATTAAACCTGTAAGAACTGGCCCAATCGGGTATTCAGTTTTAGCCTCAAGGATATAAGACACAGCGGGATATCGGGAAAGGGCGCTCAAAAGTGGCCAGCGGTATGGGTCAAAGTAATTGGATGGAAGCCAGTAAAAGTTTAGTCCTTTAGCCAAGTTTGGCAAGTTCGGGGTTATAAAGGCTAAGAAAGCAATGGTGTAAATCAGGCCTGTTCCCGCCCACAAATTGGAAATGACCTTAACCCACCTGGGGACTTCTTCAAGCATTAGTGGTAAAGCCAATGAAATCATAAGCCATCCTTCAAAGTACAGTTTGAAAATGGTATTATATCGCCCACCCCAATAGTCTTCTGCGTAGAAAACCTCGGGGATTAAGTTGACCAGAATCCAGCCCGCCAATAAAGCTGCCCATGGCTTGAACTCATCTTTATGTAGAAAGATGATTATCATTAAAAATAAAGTAGCAAGCCCTGCAAAAATCCAGGCTTTTGTTATGAATCCGATGATTAATCCTCCCAGGATGAACGGCAAATAATAGGTTTTTTTCAGGAATTTGAGGGCAAGGCCTGCTATTAAAGGCAACAAAAATGGGCCCCAGTGCAAACTCCAGTTCCACCATTGGGTCGGGAACAAGCCAATCCTGTAGGCCACGATTGGACTTTTTAGTTCTAGATGGAAAGGCAAAAAGAGCAAAAAAGCCAGGACTACTATTAGCGGGGGTTTTATTAAATCCTTTAAGCCTTCTTGCGTGCAAGTAAATCTCAAGCCCAGCAAAGCCCATAGGGGGATTACAGTCCAAAAATTCAGCGGAGCAATTATTCCCAAAAAGAAAGAAGTCAGGAAAATTTGCTTCCAGTTTTTTAATTCACTTGCAAGCAACAATGTCAGTCCTAAGATAGACCAGGGTATGGCCACCACGTGGGGATGCAAATCGCCTATCTCAAAAGAGAAGAAAGGGAATTCGGTGATAGCGGCTCCGTAAGGGTTTGAATCAGGGATAATGCGCGTGGGGAGAAGCCACCATAATTCAGAAGTGGGCGGAAAATTGAAGTGCCCTTTTTCAAACAACTGTGAGGCCTCAGCCAAAACTTGCGGTAAAATCCCCAGATTTCCTATAAAGAGGTAAAAGATAAGGCCCAATAAAGAGGTTAAGCGTTTCAGAGCCCACAGTTGTAGCAAAACATAAATTTCAAGACCTACAATGCCTGGCCAGATTGTTCCTGCTATGAAATACGCCATATGTGCTGGGAGGTTTGAAATAACTGTTAAAATTGCCAGGAATAAAGCGAAAAAGTAATAGTAAAAATCCACTCTGAACCCGGCGAAAAAGGGGTTAGGCGGTGGGCTCTGCTGATATTTTATCATGACCTGAATGAAAGCGATGTTCATCATGTGTTCCCCAATTTGTATGACCATCTGGTTATCCGCTATTCTAATAGCCCACCAGATCGCTGTTACAATGGAAAAAACGGCGATTAAACTCAATATATTTGAGCGATTCCGGGATAAAGCAGCGAAAATCTTTTTCCCCCACGCCCCCCATGAAACTGAGGCCATGAGTATTAATATTAACCACAAGGCCCAGAAATGCAGCATTTTGAGCCCGACGATCATGCCCAGCCATACTATATAACTCAAAATCCCCAATCCTACAGGGAAGGAAAAGGCGAAAGAAAGCTCCAATCGCTTTGTTTCTTCTCTGAGCCCCATAAGCCCGAACAGCCAATACGATGCAGGCCAGAAAGATAACCATATAGCGAAAATGGCTCCAAGAAACTTTAACATTCTTCTTTCCCTCCACTTTTAATTTCTTGAAGCCAACAGCCAGCTTACGAAGATCAAAATTTTACCCCCTGGGGTCTCAGCCTGGCTTAAGCATAATGGTTTCAACCAAATAATTATAACATATTTACCAGACAAACCAAAGTCTTATTTTGCTATTTTGAACCCCACAACTCTGAAACCATCACCCACATAGCGGTTTGTGCCATCGTAAAGGGGTAAGCGCTCCTCCCTTAGAGAATCATATGCTCCCGAAACCAGTGCGTAGTTGCCTTCCGGCAAATCGGCGGGGGTAGGCAGAGCAAAAGCAGTGCAAATATACTCGCCTGGCAACCATCCGGTGGTTGGGCATTCCCCATAGCACGGAACAGCATCAACTTGACTTACAATGGCGCCTTCCTGGTTCACCAAGTGGATGAAAATTTTATACGAATCAGGGATTTCTTCCAAAGCGCGCCAGCACAGCTTAATTTGCGCACTCTCCCCAGGTTTTAGGTCCGAAATCTCGTAACCCTCCAGCTGGAAAAGGCTATCAAATTTGATCTCCGCCCTGTTTCCTACCGGAGGCATTTCAAACATACGAGGCCAGCTTTTTACCTGAATGGTTCCGAGTTTATACCTCAAGCCGCTGCTTTCCTGCTTAACCTCAGTAACCAAATCGTAATTTCCAGAAGGGACCTTCCTGGCCAAAATCAGGTCATACCTGTCAGTCACTGTTTCCCCTTCAATCCACAAAGCCGTTGGATAACTGAGGCCAACCGGGAAATAGCTTTCCTGGACAACTTCGCCTTCCCGATTCACAAGCTCAATTTTGACCTCAGCCTTCGGCGGGGCATCCTGCAGAGCCTGCCAGTGGAAATTTAAAGTGAATTTATCCCCTGGCTTGAGTTCTTTTGGAATGGGCTCAAAACCAAGCCAGAGCAGAGAAGGTGGCTCCCCTATATATGCATTAACCTTTACGCTGGGAGAAAGAGAAGCGTTTGAACGTGCTACGGTAAACTTTCCTGTTCTGGCTATTCTTGCGGAGACTTTGGGGCCAGAAGTCACCGGGAGCTTAAGTAAGCTTTCGGGGTTGTAAACGGCGACTTCCACAGAATATTCGCCTGGAGGCGTTCCTGGAGGGATGGAGATCAATCGGTAATCTAATCCCTGACTCCCGGCCTGCCAGGAAGCAGTGGGGAGCCCCTTTTCATTCAATAACAAACGATCGTCCTGGGCTATAAGGTGGCCGGCATTATCAGTAATGTAAAGAGCTGCTTTATAATTCTGACCCGGCGGGCGGATGGCTTCCCAGCGGAGGATAGCCCAGAGCACGCCCCCGGAGGGAACCGTTGCCTGAGACCCGGTCCCACCGAATTCACATCCTTTAATCTCCATAATTTCCCCGAAACGGATCCCCGCACAGCTCTCAGGGTAGAGGGTGAAATCAAAAGATTCTGGCAGTTCGTAAAGGCTTAATGCAATACTATCAAAAACTTTGCGCTCCTTTAGTGTTCCCACCTGCTCCAGCAGGAAACGCAGTAACCCTTTTCTATCGCCATAAACTGGTGCAGCCCACTTCAGAGAGTCTAAATCCCACTCTACCAGTCCCGCGGTTTTATGCCCTTTAAGTATTTCCCTGAGCCTTTCAGGGGCTTCAGCCTCATCGGCGGGTATGAAAGAATACGGGGTAGAATTTGTGTAAATGAATGTGAAACTTGAAGGGACCAGAGGGATTTTCTGAACTGCGCTGTTGGGTAGCACCCAGAGGTCAGGTTGCGGGGAATAGGAGTTGAGGATCTCCGCTGTTTTCACGAATAATTCGTCAAAAGACATGGTTTCGCTCACTTTCTTGGCCCATATATTGAAGTAATCGTTGAAAGTCCAGTAACCTTCCAGCCCTAACAGGGCGAGAATAATCAAACCCATTGCGGTGAAAAGCCATCTCTTAGAGCGGAAAGCATTCATAGCCCACTTCATAGCTATGGCGGGGAAGAGGCATGAGGGGACAAAAGCTCCAGAAATGTGAAGAAAGTGCGGCCCTGCATTATTATAGGCTAACAAACCGGGAAGCAACATCGCCACCAGGTTTAATAAAGCAAAAGAATAAGGCAATTCTTGAATCCGCAGCAAAGCGATGATAATACCGGCCCAGAAGAAAATAGCCAGCCACGGGTCGAAGAAAGGCCTATTTGGCAAGTTATGCCGCCATCTGCCATCGCCTGCGAAACCATAAAGCGCCAGATGTTCCAGAACCTGTTTGCCTAAAACTGGCAGCAATCTTCCATGGTTTACCTCAGGGTTCAGAATGAACTGGTGCGCGTAGTGGCCTGTTCTCAGGTAATCGTTAAAGTGAGGGAGGAATTTCAGCGTGAATGGCGAGGAAATGACCAGGAAGCTGAGCCAGAAATAAAGAAGGCTTTCCTTTCTTTCTTCCCCATACCAGAGCAAGCCAGCCCAGAAAATGAACGATGCAAATACAAGGGCAAGGGAAGCCTGATAGCAATACAAGCTTAGCCCTAAAGAAGCTCCACTGCAGAGGAAAGCCCAGTTCTCCCGCCTGTTCAGGCCTCGCCAGAGCATATACCAGGCCAGTGACTGGATTAAAGGCAAGGGGTTAGGGGGAAAAGCCAGGCGATTAATGTGCACACAGGCAAAATTTATGGCATATAATAAAGCCCCGGCAAAAACGTTGACGAAAGGCCTCATAAATCCATAAATATACCAGAGGCGCGGTCAATATCCCGCTCAGTGCCGCTCCAACGCGCAGTGAAAGGGGCGTGCATCCCAGTATGAGCACAGGCAATGAGGCAAAATAGGAGAAGAGGGTGCCCAGCTCAGAAACCTGATACAAGTGCCCTTTAAGGATACTGAGCGTGATAAAACCCCAATCGGCCTCGTCGCTGCTAAGGCCGGGCGGCACTGAATCAATTTTCCACAGTCTGAAAAAAGCACTCACTGCCGTAACGACGATTATAAGCACGAGGTCCGTCCTGCTGTAATCTCTTCCCTTTTCGCAGCGCTCACTGGAACCCCTCATGGCACTTTTACCCTCGCTAATTTTGCGTGATCTGCACCGTCCTTGAAGGAAAATCTCCCTCGGTCGCTATACACCACCAAAATCAGGTCATATTCACCTGAGGACTTGGGCATCTTCAAGGCATATCTTTCCACAAAAATCCCTTGCCCTTTCGCGGTTGAAGGTTCAATTAAAAATGTGACGGGGTAATCCATTTGGCTGACCAGTTGTCCTCTTTCATCCAGCAACTGGAGGGAAATTTTGCATCCTTCTGGAACAGCCAGGGGCAATCTCCAGCTCAGCTCAACGTAAAGAAATTCCCCTGGTTTCAGGGTTGACTGGCGGGCTTTTAACCTGTAGCTTATCAAACCGAATTCATCTTCCAGTTCCCCCGAGGCAATTAGATTGTCAACCCCCTTTTTGAACCTCACCACCCTTACAGAGGGACCGGTCCAGATGCTTTCGGCAAAGTAAAGGTATTTGGCAAGCGCAAATTCCACTGGGCGCTCTGGCGAGGTCTCCGCAAGGCCCTGCATTACCACCCAGATGTTTTCGGCATCCCCGAGCAACTGCTTCAGGGTTTTCTCCCACCTGGGATTTTCGTCTATGAATTGCTCCTTTATGATGACTATGTGAGGAGGGCAAAGCCCTTTGCAGTAATTGAGCATGGCCACGCGCGGCAAGTAAGCCCATGGGGGTTCACCCCACATGTATATTATCAATTTATCACCCGCGCTGTGCTCTTTGCGCAGGAGAGAGAAAGCTTCAACGAAGCCGCTGCTTCCCCCGAAGTCTTCGTCACGGTATGAGAAGCTCAGGGTGTAAATGCTGAGCAGAAAGGAGAGGATTACAATAATTATGGTTAAATTCGCCTTCAATCTCTGGTTTTTATTGGCATAAATAGCTGAGAAGAAAGCCATGGCTAAAAGTCCGGTTAAAGGCACGAATAAGCTCCACCGGATCCCGGCTTTTGAAGCCCATGCCACTTCTGCTTCATTTATGCTCAAAAAGCGCCAGTGGTTTAAAAGGGGGGAAACTTTCAGATCCCAGGTGTATTCAGGGAGAGCAATGCCTGCCTTAAACACTTTTTCATAAAAAGGGTAAGCCACAAGGGTTTGCATGCATGCTAACATTGCGCTCAGGGAAAATAATGAGCCAAATGCAAGGCGGAAAGTCCATTTATTTCCGAATTTTCTCAGGGTTTCAGCCAGGGGAAGGCACAGAAAGGGCAAAACAGAGTTCAACTGTCTGGGCCCCCACCCCCAGAAACCCCACCAGAAATATGCACGCGTGGAGGCGACAAGGTAAAGCAACCCGAGACTTGCCAGAAAGAGGCCATTTCCGGAATCCCTGCGAAGGAACCCTGGTAGGCCAGGAATGGTCAACAGAAGGACTGGGCAGAAGACAAAAAGTCCCCATCCTGGACTGATGAGCAGGGCGGTCAGGTTGTGCAGATCGGGGAACATTTCGGCAAAATTTTTGGGAAAAGGCACATAATGCTGGACTAAAAGGTAAAAGAGGCCGGCTATAAGTGCGGTTATACATGACCCCAATAATATCTTCAATTTACGATCCAAGGCTGACCATGTGCTCCAGAAAAAGGATGGTTCTCTCCGGGTATAAAGGGTCCAGGTTAAATACAGGCTGAACGGAAAAGCGAGGAAAGAAGCGGTTCTCTTTGTTAGGGAAGCCCAGATAAAAATTAAAAGCCAGCCGAGGAACCTTCCCAGGCCGCCTTTTTTGTTATACCTTACAAGCATAAAAGCTGCCAGCGAAAGGCCCATAGCCGCAAGGGGCTCTCGGAGAAGATAACCACTGTAAGGCCAGGCAAGGGTTCCAGCTCCGTAAACGAGGGCCACCACTGCTGCTATTTCAGGGCCGTAATCCATTTCCAGAAGCAAGAGCACAATAGCGCCACCAGCGATGGCAGTGGCGAAGATGTTCAGTAGAAGCAGTATCTGATAAGTGCCAAAGTTTTCCACAAGCTGGCTGATCGCTATGAGGGGCAACCCGAGAGCATAAAGGCCCAGGTATTGCAGTTGCCCAGAAGGCAGACGGTGGAACCCCAGGCTAAGAGCCTGATTCATTGAATCAATGAAAAACCATTCATCAGGGGAATGGGAAGTGCCCCTGTAACTCCACAAGTATAGGACCAGAAGGAACGAAACCACTCCTATTAATGCCTGCCTTTTCCTCATTTGAGCACCCTCACCTTTATGAAACCTACCGATAAAGCCCGGGTGTCGGGGTCGCGTCCTCCAGTGATTTCGCATGGCTTAACCGCATAAGAGTATTCAAAGAGCAGTTCATTCCAGCCCCGTTTAACCATAAAGCCGGGAAGGGGAATTTCGCCTTCCCATGGCTCACAGTTTTCCCATTTATGCGAGAATATCTCCTGCCCATTTAACTTTATTGTTATTGCCTGTTTCCTGTCTGGAATGCAGAATGGAAAGGCTTTTATCTTAAGGATGTGAGTTTCTGAACCCAAGGCAAGCCACTGGGCTCTTGATAGTAAACCTTCGGCCCACATCCCCCATGGTTCCCTTTCTGACCATCCTTCCAGCTTTATAAGCTCTACAGGCTCTTCTGTATCCTTCACTTCAGCTACGCAGATCTTGTAATGCCAGGGCGAGGGGCCATTCGGAGGTTCAAAGCAGCCTATCTGCTTGAAGGCCGGGTTTGCCTTAATCATCTCCCACATTTTTCCCTCAGATCCATATGCAAAGTGGAGAAATAAATATTGCACCCGGTATTGCCGAAGCAAGATCCCTGTCTCAGGCTTGCGAAGAGCATTTTCATCCTGCAAAAGATGAGCCCACAAGGGGAAGAAATGCTCAGGAAGAGAGGAGCCTGAGCCGGAAGCTGTGGGTTTCCTGTGCAATAAAGTTGCCCATAAATTCTCCGGCCTGAGGGTAAGGGTGGGGAAGGCAACGTCAGCAATGCCTTTGCCAGGCTCCAGCGTTTGCTCTGCAAGCCACGCATAAGCAGGGTGGGGGTTTAAAGGGACAGGGACTTGGTCAGTGGGGTTGGGCAATGTCTCAATCAACCAGAGGATTATTGCGAGATAGCGGACCCCTTTAGGCAGATGCTTTAAGGCTATCCCGGCTAAAATCACGAGCCCCAAACCGCCTACAAAGGCATAGCGAGAGGAGACGCGACCGAGTTCCCAAAAAGGGACTAAGGCTGTAAATACGAAACCAACCAGGGGAAAACCTTCTTCAAAAGTTCCATCAGGCCAGGGCGTTCTGAATACCCGGGGCTTCAATATGTAGCCAATGTGCCATATAAACGAATTTAGCGGGCGAAAAAATGGAGCGCGCAGAAGTTCTCCATCCCATTTCAGGAATGGTCCCAGCCCCAGAAGCAGGCCTAATATAGCTAAACTGATGGGTCCTTCAGGGCAACCTTTGCCCTTAAGGGCTACAATTGAACCGATCAGGGCCAGGATGAAGGTAAAAAGGCCCAGGTTTGGCGTCTCCACCTCGCTGTATGGACCATGGTAAACGGAACGGGCAAACTTCTGCACGAAGGGCAGGGGATGGTAAACAGATGGCAAAAACAGGCTGTTCAGGCTTGCCCCCCAGTATACGTTGTGGTCAAAACCGAAGAACAAAGTGTTATCCTGCAAGCGGCCAGCGAGCTGGAGCCCGAGCACGGGCAGAGCGAAGAGGCAGGCAATGACGGCCGAAGCTATAACCTGTTTAATCCGCTTGAGGTTGAAAATTTTAAATCCCCACAAGGCGAAAACAGCAGCGCCTATGAAAACACTGTAGAGAGTAAAATGAATCATCAGCCCCCAGATTAAACCAGCCACGAGGATCAGACGCCTCTCTTTTGCAGGTGAAGATGGGTTTTCCAGAGTTTTCACAATGAGAGCTAACCAAGGCAGTAAGCTGAAACACCACAATATAGGCATGTGGCCCTTAACTTGTGAGAAATGCATGGGGGAAAATGTAAATACCAGAGCCACTACAAGGGCATAGGGCATGGGTGTAAAATGCTGGGCTAAACGCAGAGCTCCAGTGAAGGAAAGTATAAAGGGTAGAAAAGCCAGGAAATTGTATGCAAAGGCTTCCCCACCCAGTTCATGGAGAGGCAAGGCTAGGATGAAAAGGGAAGGGGTATGGGCCAGGGTGGCTGTGTGCCAGCCAAGGGGGTGGAAAATCAAAGGGGTAAATAGAGGAGAAGTGTGCTGCACAAAAAGAGCCTCATGATACCAGCGGATACCCCATATTACTTCAAGGACGTCTTCATATGCTGGCAAATGGGTGAAAATCTTTTCTACCCGCCAGCCCCACACAAAAAATAAAAAGAAAAGAACCCACCGCCACATTTTCCCGGCCTTATCCCGATTTGAAAACGCTTTCTCTGGAGCGGACATCCCTTTGCAGCCGGAAGCCGATCTTTGCTACAGTTTATTGTTCTGGGTGCCAGACGGCGGGTTTACCTTCCTGAAGGGAATAAAAGGTTGCTTCACCTGTGGCGGTGTCGTAGATGGCAATGGAAGACACCCCGAAGCGGCCCATTACTTCGCCTGGATTGAGGAGAAGGGTGTTGTTTAATGCCTTTAAGGATGCCTTGTGGTTGTGGCCATAGCATACCAGGGCGTATCGCTCCGAAGCCGCAACGTCTTCCGCTATCTCGGGATAGTGGACAACGAAAATCCTTTTCCCGCCCAGTTCCAGACGGGCAAAAGGCCCTTCCAGGCGCACGTGCTCAAACCTCATGGCCACTTTTGAGAGGAGCCACTGATCCCCATCGTTGTTCCCGAATACCGCGTGGATCGGGCCCTTGAAAAGCTCAGCAAGGGTAGCCAGGGTGAAAGGGGCGCAGAAATCACCGCAGAAGATGAGCGCCTCTGCCTCCTTAAGGACAAGCTCAAAGGCTTTCAGGTTGTGAAGGTGATCGTGTATGTCCGAAAGGACTGCGACCTTCATCGGAGCACCTCATATATCAGGGGCGGGGCCTGGGGCTCGCTCTCGCTGAAAGCAAAGGCCCCCAGCAGACGCCGGCGGGCTTCTTCCAGACGGTTGGGGTCATTGGCGTGGATGTAAAGGAGAGGCTCTCCTTTCTCCACATAATCCCCTATCTTCTTTTCCAGCTCAATCCCAACGGAGTGGTCTATGGGCTCCCCTTTCTTCTCCCTGCCTCCACCCAAAAGGACTGTGACCATTCCCACTTCCATGGCGTCAAGCTCTGAAATGTAGCCGGAGCGGGGCGAGAGAAGAGGTTCCCTGTATCGGGCTCTGGGGAGGAGGTCCGGGTTCTCCACCGCCTGGCGGCTCCCTCCCTGGGCCTCGATCCATTCCAGGAATTTTTCCCATGCTTTGCCTTCGTTCAGGGCTTTCTCCACCATGCTCCTGGCCTGGCGGGAATCTCTGGCTTTGCCGGAGAGCCTGATGAGTTCGGTGGCCACAACCAGGCAATGCTCTAAGAAGTCCTTAGGTCCCCTGCCCTGAAGGGTTTCAATGGCTTCCTTGACTTCCAGAGCGTTGCCTACAACTCTGCCGAGGGGCTGGTTCATATCGGCGATGATGGCGGCCACTTTCTTGCCCGCGCTCTTGCCTATATCTACCATGAGCTGAGCTAAAGCGCGCGCATCTTCAAGGGTCTTCATGAAAGCTCCCTTGCCCACCTTGACGTCCAGGACAAGCACGTCGGTCCCGGCGGCTATCTTCTTGCTCATGACGGAGCTGGCGATGAGGGGAATGCTGGGAACGGTGGCGGTTACATCCCGCAGGGCGTAAAATACCCCATCAGCCGGAGCGAGTTCGGCCGTCTGTCCCGATACAACGATGCCGTGGTCTTTCACCATCTTTTTGAATTCTTCCACAGTGAGGTCCACCCGGTAACCCGGGATTGACTCCAGCTTGTCAATGGTGCCCCCGGAGAAGCTGAGGCCTCTCCCGGACATTTTAGCCACAGGCAAATCCAGAGAAGCGACAAGGGGGGCTACCACAAGGGTGGTCTTGTCGCCCACTCCGCCTGTTGAGTGTTTGTCCGCGGTTAGAGGAGCGACATCCTTGAGGTCCAAGACTTTTCCGGAGAAAGCCATGGCGAGGGTGAGGTCAACGATTTCGCGGGTGGTCATGCCTCTGAGGTAGACAGCCATGAGCCAGGCGGCGATCTGGTAATCGGGGATTGTTCCCTGCACGCTTCCCTGGACGAAGAATTCTATTTCTTCTTTGGTGAGGGGAAGGCCATCTCGTTTTTTGGCGATAATGTCTACGGCTCGCATGAGTCCTCCTTTATGGACCATCCGTGCCAGGATCGGTGTAAAGTATAGCACAAATTCAGGTTGTGGCAAATTTGTCGCATCGTGCAGCAGGGCTTTTCAGTATAAAGCCGCCTCCTGCGGCTTTTCGGCCTTTTCTTAACTGCAGGGGTGGCTTGATGGAGCAGGAGGGAAATTAAAAAACGCCCCTGGGGGGAATCGAACCCCCGCACACGGCTCCGGAGGCCGTTGCTCTATCCACTGAGCTACAGGGGCAATTATATTTTAGCACAAGTCCTTCCTCGCTGCAAACCTGTAAAGAGAGGGACAGGAGAAGAAAGGCTCGGGGAACCCCCCGTATCCCCCGGCATGAGGGCTTCGCCCCCCCTGCACCCCCAGTTTTTTCCCACCCTCGCTTGCTGGGGGTTCGCCAGGGTTCAGGATCCCACTCGTGGACGGGTTGCAGGAGTTTCCCGCTCGCCCCTTGCTCTGTTTTTCTTGGGGGGACACCCCCCAGAACCCCCCGGGAGGGGGCAAAGCCCCCTCCACCCCCAGTTTTTTTCCCTTTCATGGGCAGGTTGCAGGAGTTGCCTCCTCACCCCTTGTTTTGTTTTTGCCGGGGGGACACTCCCCACAGCCCCCCGGCAGGGGGCTTCGCCCCCCTGCACCCCCAGTTTTTCCCACCCTCGCTTGCTGGGGGTTCGCCGGGGTTCAGGATCCCACTCGTGGGCGGGTTACAGGAGTTTCCCGCTCGCCCCTTGCTCTGTTTTTCTTGGGGGGACACCCCCCAGAACCCCCCGGGAGGGGGCAAAGCCCCCTCCACCCCC
>DAOUBN010000078.1:0-2571 GCA_034432815.1 Anaerolineae bacterium
TGTCAGGAGACTGGAAGGGGAAGGGCCTCTCCATACCTGGGAAGTCGCCACTATGGCGACAATGAGCAGGGTTATTAGGAGCCATGCGAAGCTTTTATTGCCCAATTCTTCCTCCTGTCCGCAATGCTTCCGGATTATAGCACCTCCTTGTCTTCCAGGCAAAGCCAGGGGCTGCAATGGGTGTCCATGAGGTCTGCGGGATGTGCCCCCGGAAAAACGAACCTTCCGGGGGTGGAGGGGGCAGAGCCCCCTCCCGGGGGGTCTGGGGGGTGTCCCCCCAGAAAAACCAATCAAAGGGGCGAGAAGGCAACCCTCACAACCCGGCCACGAGGGGGACCCTTAACCCCGGCAAACCCTCAGCAAACGAGGGTGGGAAAAAAGAAAGGATGTGGGGGCACACCCCACTCCCCAGGATAGAGCCCCCGCTCCCCCTGATTTTTCCCGCCCGCTGAAAAGCCCTGGGCATCGGCAAAAGGGTATTGCTTTTGGACAGCCCATGCCTTATAATTTAATTAGCACCGGCACGGAATAGAACTGAAAGGTGTGGAATTGAGGGCGAAGAGCGGGGAGTTAATGAGACCAAAGGTACAGTTTGAAGGAGTTTCCCCGAAAAGCCTCGCCCTTTTTTATTGTTTCCCGACACAGGAAATGCGGCTACAAGCCCTTCGGTCAGGAAAATAAAATCCCTGGGGGGTGGAAAAATGGGGAGGAAGAGTTCAAGAAAGCGCGAAGAGCTTGAAGAACTGGAGCTTGAGGAGATCCCGGAAGAGGAAAGCGAAAGCGAGGATGACCCGGAAGAGATTGACGTTGTGGAGCACCTTTTGAACTTGGGGCGGGCGAACGGTTTCGTCACCTATAACGACGTGCTTGATGCCCTCCCCGATGCCGAGAGCGACCTGGAGCGCCTTGAGGATATTTTCAACGCCCTCTTTGAAGAGGGTATTGAGGTGAGCGAGGAGCCTCTGCCCCGGAAGGGGAGAGCCGTCAGCGCCAGGGCAGAAAGCGAAGAGGACGTGGAAGTGGACGACACCATAAGCCTCTACCTCAAGGAAGTGGGGAAGGTGCCGCTCCTCACCCCCGAAGAGGAGGTGGAGCTGGCCAAGAAGATTGAAGAGGGACGCCTGGCCAAAAAACGCCTGGCCAAAGGGGTCTCAGACCCGGAGGAGCGGAAAAGGCTGGAGAAGCGTGTGGAAGAGGGCAAAGAAGCCCAGGACCACCTTATAAAGGCAAACTCCCGGCTGGTGGTGAGCGTGGCCAAAAAATACATAGGGCGCGGGGTGCCCTTCCTGGACCTCATCCAGGAGGGAAACATCGGGCTCATAAGGGCGGTCAAGAAGTTTGATTACCGCAGGGGATACAAGTTCTCCACCTATGCCACATGGTGGATACGGCAGGCCGTCACCAGGGCCATAGCCGACCAGGGGCGAACCATAAGGGTCCCCGTCCACATGTATGAGCAGATAAACCAGCTGGCCAGGGCTGTCCGCAAGCTGGTTCAGGAGCTGGGAAGGGAGCCCACAACCGAAGAGATAGCTGCAGAGATGGGAATCTCCCCGAGCAAGGTAGAGCAGATAATAAGAGTATCGCAGCGGCCCCTCTCCCTTGAGACCCCTGTAGGGGAGGAGGAAGACAGCTTCCTGGGAGACTTCATTGAGGACGACTCCTCCCCATCCCCCACCGAAACCGCTTCCCAGTCCCTCCTCCGGGAACAACTGGAAGAGATCCTGAAGTCCCTGAGCCCGAGGGAGGCCAAGATACTGAAGCTCCGTTTCGGACTGCTGGACGGCTACAGCTACACTCTGGAGGAAGTGGGGCGCAAGTTCGGGGTTACAAGGGAGAGGATAAGGCAGATAGAGGCGCAAGCTCTCGGCCGGCTGAGGCACCCATCACGGAGCCGGAAGCTCAGGGACTTCCTGAAATAAAAAAAATGGCGGCGGCAGGACTCGAACCTGCGACCCGGCGATTATGAGCCGCCTGCTCTACCAGCTGAGCTACGCCGCCACAGTTGCGGGGGCAGGATTCGAACCTGCGACCTTCGGGTTATGAGCCCGACGAGCTACCGCTGCTCCACCCCGCTTTCTATTAAAATTATACAGCGCCTTCGCCCGTTAGTCAAGGGCAACAAGTAAGTGCGCCAGGACATGGTGACCCACTCAGGGGGTCTGAGAGGTGTCTCCCCAAAAGGGGGGCAGGTGGGCTTCGCTCCATGCCGGGGGGATGCGGGGGTGTCCCCCGAAAACGAGGGTCCAGGGGGTCCGGGGGATGTGTCCCCGGAAAAACGAACCTTCCAGGGGTGGAGGGAGCTTTGCCCCCTCCCGGGGGTATGGGGGGTGTCCCCCCAGAGAAACCAATTAAAGTGGCGAGAAGGCAACCCTCGCAACCCGGCCACGAGGGGGACCCTTAACCCCGGCGAACCCTGAGCCAGCGAGGGCGGGGAAAAACCAGGGGGTGGAGGGGGCGAAGCCCCCTCCCGGGGGGCCATGGGGGGGGTCCCCCCAGAAACCCGGTTAAAGGGGCGAGAAGGTGACTCCCGCAACCCGGCCACGAGGGGGACCCTTAACCCCGGCAAAC
>DAOUBN010000079.1:0-2499 GCA_034432815.1 Anaerolineae bacterium
GAGGGATCCTGGTTCTCCAGCTCGGGTCAAAATAGTTTGGGATCTCTTGGCAGGAGGACGAAGTCCTCTTGCCTGTCCTTTTTTTCCCACCCTCGTTTGCTCAGGGTTTGCCGGGGTTAAGGGGCCCCCTCGTGGGCGGGTTGCGGGAGTTGCCTTCTCGCCCCTTTGATTGGTTTCTCTGGGGGCACATCCCCCAAGCCCCCTGGCATGGGGGCTTCGCCCCCCTGCACCCCCCGGTTTTTCCCACCCTCGTTTGCTCAGGGTTTGCCGGGGTTAAGGGGCCCCCTCGTGGCCAGGTTGCAGGAGTCGCCTTCTCGCCCCTTGATTTGTTTTTCTGGGGGCACATCCCCCAGGCCCCCTGCCAGGGGGCTTCGCCCCCTGGACCCCCCATTTTTGGGGGACACCTCCATGCCCACGGGATGGGGCTTCGCCCCCTCCACCCCCGATTTTCTCCCCCTGGCATGGGGGCTTCGCCCCCCTGCACCTCCCTTTGGGGGCACACCCCCCAGGCCCCAGAAGGCAGATGAGCGCACAGGATGCTTTGACTCTTCAGGCTTTCGGGTGTTATTATAGTTAAAACCCTGGTAAGGAGGCGACCATGCTGAAGTTAACCTTGCTTCTGGCTTTATCTTACCTTATAGGCTCAATCCCCTTCTCCTACATTGTCGCCCGCATCGCTGCAGGCAGGGATGTGCGTTACAACGGTGAGGGCAACGTGGGAGCGAGGAACGTCTGGCACTTAGCCGGGCCTGTTCCCGGGATCGTGGCAGGGTTGCTGGACCTCTCAAAGGGCGTGGCCGCATACAGGCTGGCCCTTCACTTCACCACGAACGAGAACATCATCTACCTGGCCGGCCTGGCCGCAATCCTCGGGCATGGTTTCCCTATTTTCCTCAAGGGCAGGGGGGGCAAAGGGATTTCGGTGGCCATTGGCTTCCTCCTCAACATCGTCCCCCAGGCCATACTGCTGGGAGCAGTCCTCTACGGCATTGCCTGGCTCGTAACCCGCAACTTCAATGTGAGCGCCGGCATCGGCCTCGGCTCCATGGTGGCACTGGCCCTGCTCTGGGTTCGCCCGGGAGAATGGATCAAAATCGTCGGTTTGATGATGGTCCTGGCCTTCAAGAAAATTCTGGATCGCCCCCATGAGACCGCCATACGTCAGAAGAGCGGCTGGTTTGAACCCAGAGGCCTCATCCAGCGCTGAAGGTCCGAGCCATGTTAGCCATATATCAGGCAGTCACCACGCTTCTTATCCTCCTGGTCTTCTTCAACCTCCAGAACAACCTCCGCTCAATCCGCAAGCCTTCCACCGAAGGCCCCCTGCCCCCCGAATTGCCCCTTGTCTCAATCCTGGTCCCGGCCCGGAACGAGGAGCGCAACATTGAAAGCTGCGTCTCGTCCCTCCTGGCCCAGGATTACCCGGCAAAGGAGGTGATAGTCCTGGACGATGATTCCTCCGACAGGACCGCCTCAATAGTAGAGGCCATGGCAGCCAGGGACCGGAGCCTCACCCTGGTCAGGGGGAAGCCCTTGCCTCCCGGATGGATCGGCAAGAATTACGCCTGCCATCAGCTATCCCAAGCTGCCCGCGGGGAATGGCTCCTCTTCACCGATGCCGATACCGTGCATTCCCCCCAATCAGTCTCGGCGTCTCTGAGGGCGGCAGTGGAAGAGGACCTGGATTTCCTCAGCCTGATCCCTCACATAATCACCATCTCTTTCTGGGAAAAAGTGATCCTGCCGGTGATCCCGTTTGGCCTCTTGGGCTTCTGGCCCCTCGGCCTCATGAACTCAATACCTCACCCCCGGGCGGCCATGGCCCTCGGCCCCTTCATGCTGGTCAGGAGAAAAACTTACCTCCGGGCTGGAGGCTACGAGGCCATCCGGGATAACATCGTGGATGATGTGGCCCTGGCCAGGGAAGTGAAAAGGACAGGGGGCCGGGTCGCCATAATGGACGGCACCGATCTGGTTTCGGTGCGCTTCTACCGCAATTTCCGGGAGATATGGGGGGGCCTCTCCAAGAGCATTTTCGGCGCTCTGGATTACTCCCTTACCACCGCCACCCTCTACTTCATTGCGGGATGGTGCCTCTTCATTTACCCATACTTTCAGGTTTTCCAGGGCCTGGCCTTCCGCGAGTTCCACTTCCTGAGCTTCTGGGTGCCCTCTTTCCAGATCGCCCTGGCCTGGATAATGCATTACAGAGTGGCCCGCCGGTTCAAGCTTTCACCTCTGACCCCCCTCTTCAGCGGGCTGGCGCTGGCTCTCACCCTGCTCATGATCGTCAACTCAGTGAGGTGCTCCCTCACCGGGAAGGGATTGGCCTGGAAAGGGCGCTATTACAACGTTGAGGTGCGCCGATGACCAACAAAGAGGTGGCGGAGATCCTCCGGCGCATAGCTGATATGCTGGAGATAAAGGGCGAGATCGTATACAAAGCCCTGGCCTACCGGCGGGGAGCGCAGAGAGGTGCGCGATTGGGCGACGCTCTGT
>DAOUBN010000080.1:0-9087 GCA_034432815.1 Anaerolineae bacterium
ATCCCGGGGGCCTGGGGGGGGGTCCCCCCGCCCTTTCTTCCTTTTTTCCCACCCCCGTTTGCTGCGGTTGAGCCTGACTTCAGGGTCCCACTCGGGGGCGAGTTTCAGGGGTTGGCAACTCGCCCCCAACTTTGTTTTTGTGGGGGGACACCCCCCCACTTCCCCCCGTCAGGGGGACTCCGTCCCCCTGCACCCCCTTTTCACGGGGGTGGAAGGGGCTTTGCCCCCTCCCGGGGGGTCTGGGGGGTGTCCCCCCGCCCTTTTCCCCACCCCCGTTCCCTGTGGCTCAGCCAGGCTTCAGGGTCCCACTCGTGGGTGGGTTTCAGGAGATGCCAACTCGCCCCCAATTTTTGTTCTTTCGGGGGCACATCCCCCGAACCCCCCGGGAACCCCCATTTTTTCGCCCCTGAACGCCGGCTAACCTTCAGCAAACGAGGGCAGGAAAAATAGGGGGTGCAGGGGGGCGAAGCCCCCCTGCCAGGGGGCCTGGGGGATGTGCCCCCAGAAAAATCAATTAAGGGGCGAGAAGCCGCCTTTTGCAACCCGCCCACGAGTGGGACCCTGAACGCAGGCGAACCCTGGCAAACGAGGGTGGGCTAACATCCCCCACTTCCCCCCGTCAGGGGGACTGGGTCCCCCTGCACCTCCTTTTTCACAGGGGTGAAGGGGGCGAAGCCCCCTCCCGCGGGGGTCTGGAGGGGTGTCCCCCCAGGAAAAACAAATCAAGGGGCGAGCAGCCTTCCCCTGCAACCTGGCCGCGAGTGGGACCCTGAACGTGAGCGAACCCTCAGCCAACGAGGGTGGGGGGAAAAAGAAAAAGTGGGGGGCACCTCCCATTTCCCCCTGGCAGGGGGACGGAGTCCCCATGCACCCCCGGTTTTCTCCATTTCACTTCTTTGCTTTTCCGGCATCTTGAGGCTATAATCTTACCCACAAAAACGACAAAAGGGGGGTAATACTCATGGAACTCAGAATTCTGGCCGAGAGGGTTGCCCCGAAGTTCCCGGTAAGGGAGCGAGATTTCAGGCGCGCCTTTGAGGCCCTGCTTGCGACCGATGACCTATGGGAAATCCTGGACCTGGTGGATGTGCCCATCATGGCTTTCTGTGAGATGTGGAAAACCATGGCTCAGGAAGGGCTCGTGGAAGTGAGGGATTCTTCCCTGAAGCTGACCCCAAAAGGCGAAGAGCTGGTCGCCTCCCTCGGCATTGCCCCGGCCAGGGAATTCGCCTGCCCCCACTGCAGGGGCACAGGGATCTCGGTGGAACTCCTCAGGGATGTGGCTGAAAGGTTCCAGACCATAGCCCGTAGCCGACCCGATGCAATAAGGGAATACGATCAGGGCTATGTCCTGGATTACGTGACGGTGGCGAGAGTGGCCCTTATGTGGCAGAAGGGCGACCTGGCCGGCATGGAGCTGCTGGTCCTGGGAGACGATGACCTGGTGAGCATTGCCGCAGCCCTCACCGGGGCCCCCAGGAGGGTGGCTGTCCTGGACATAGACGACCGGCTCCTTGATTTCATCCAGGGAGTATCGGACAGGGAAGGCCTCAGGATAGAGGTCATAAAGCATGACTTGCGCTACCCCCTCCCTGACGCTCTGCAGGAGGCCTTTGATACCTTCATAACCGACCCGACCGAATCCCTCAAGGGGATGAAAGCCTTCCTGAGCCGCAGCCTCTCCTGCCTCAAAGGGCCTGGGAGCGCCGGCTACTTCGGCTTTACCCGGAGGGAAGCTTCCCTCAGGAAGTGGAGGATCATCCAGAGTTTCCTCCTGGAGAGGGGAGCCGTCATCACCGACATAATTGACGATTTCAACGTTTACGCCAACTGGCCCTACATAGAATCAATGCGGGCCTGGAAGCACCTCCCGGTTCAGGTTCCGCCCCGCAAGGAATGGTATAAGTCGGCCCATTACCGGATAGAATTGCTGGAGAAGCCAGGCCCCGATACTGAGGTCTTCCCCCTTGACCTTTACGATGAAGAAACCGCTACGGTATGAGGAGGGGACATGTTTGAGCCAAAGTTCGCCTGTCTCGTGAGCGGAGCTTCCGAAGGTGAAACCGAGTTGAACGCTTTTGATAACGCCCTCCTGGAGGCCGGGATCGGCGACATAAACCTGGTGAAGGTCTCCAGCATAATGCCCCCAGGGGTGGAAGTGGTGGATAAGCTGAACCCCTTGCCCAGGGGGGCTTTTCTCCCTGTAGTCTATGCCGCTGTTTCCTCTTCATCCCCCGGAACTGTGATTTCGGCGGCGGTGGGCTTCGGGCGGTGCGAGGACGGCTTCGGAGTGATCATGGAGGCGTGCGGGGCCGGAAAGAGCGAGGAGGAGGTGCGGAAAGAGGTGGAGGAAAAGGTCAGGTTCGCCCTGGCCCGCAGGGGCCTGGAGCCCAAAGAGCTCCGCATCGCCTCGGTTTCCTGGAAAGTGAAGAAGTGCGCGGCCGTGGTGGCGGCCTGCATTTTCTTCTGAGGAGGTATGGAGGAAGGTTATGAACAAGAAGCTGATAATCGGCGTGGCCTTGGGTGTTGGCCTTTTGATCTACCTCCTGGCCACAGGGCTCGGGGGCTCTTCGGTCTACTACATAACTGTTAGCGAACTCAAGGCGCAGGGGCCTTCCATCTACGGCAAAACCGTGCGTGTGGCCGGTAGAGTTGTGGAAGGTTCCATCCAGTGGGACCCCCAAACCATGACCCTCACCTTTGAAATCGCTGATGAAAGCGGCAAGCTTCCAGTCGTCTACCATGGCCCACGCCCCGATATGCTCCGGGACGGGGCTGAGGCTGTGGTAGAGGGCCGTTACACCCAGGAGGGGGTTTTCAGGGTTAACCCTAAGGGCCTGTTCCTCAAGTGCCCTTCCAAATACCAGGAAAAAAGCCGGTAAGGAGTCAATATGGCGATCATAGGCTATGCCTCCGTCCAGCTGGCCCTGGTGGTCAGCCTTTACGCGGTGCTTGGCTTCCTGGTGGCGCAGGCCAGAGGCTTCCAGGAGCTGGCTGAAAGCGCCAGGAGAGCAACTCAGGCGACGGCAGCCCTCGTTACCGTGGCCTCGCTTTCCCTCGCTTACCTCCTGCTCAGGCGCGATTTCTCGGTGGAGTATGTTTTCCGCCATACCAGCACAGCCCTCTCACCTCTTTATGCTCTCTCGGCTTTCTGGGCTGGACAGGAGGGTTCGCTCCTCCTCTGGCTCTGGCTTCTCTCCCTCATGACCATGGCCGTTTCCCTCAGCCGGAGGGAGGAAGCCTTCCAGGATTATGCGCTGGCAGTCCTGGCCGGAGTTGAGGCTTTCTTCGCCCTGGTGGTGGCTTTCCTGAGCAACCCCTTCGCCCCCTCCCCCCACCCCTTCTCCGAAGGCATGGGCCTTAACCCCCTCCTGGAAAACTTCAGCATGGTCATCCACCCTCCCACTGTCTTCGCCGGATACGCTGCCATTTCCATACCCTTCGCCTACGCCCTGGCCTTTCTCCTGGCCAGGAAACCCTTTGAGGAATTTATCCGGAAGACAAGGACCTGGACCATCGTGGCCTGGGCTTTCCTCGGAGCGGGGATAATCATAGGAGGGTGGTGGGCTTACATTGAGCTCGGCTGGGGCGGCTACTGGGCCTGGGACCCGGTGGAAAATTCCTCCCTCATCCCCTGGCTGACCCTGACCGCCTTCTTGCACTCGGCTGTGGTGGCGGAGAGAAGGCATTACTTCAAGGGGTGGAGTTTCCTGCTCATTGTCCTTTCCTTTCTCTTCTGCCTCTTCGCCACTTTCGTGACCCGCTCGGGAATTATCCAGTCGGTCCATGCCTTCGCCGAATCGCCTGTAGGCCTTTACTTTGCGGCTTTCATTGCCCTGTGGGCCTTAGTGGCCGGATCAATCGCTTTCAGGAGCCGGAGGGAGTTCCGCGGCCAGGAGCCGGAAAGCCATCTGCTTTCCAGAGATACCGCTTTATATGTCCTGAACTGGCTCTTCCTGGGAGAAGCAGCGGTGCTTTTCCTGGGGATCGTCTTCCCTGCCCTGAGCCGTCTCCAGGGACGCGAGGCCAGCGTGGGGGTTTCCTTCTACCACCAGACTTTCATGCCTCTCACGGCTCTTACGGTTCTCCTCATGGGGCTGTGCGCCGGGCTCGGGTGGCGGACCACAAAGCCCGGCCTGTGGCTTCGCCGGCTCATTTTCCCTGCCATCGGCTTTCTCCTGGGGCTCCTCATCCCCTTCCTTGTGGGGGAAAGAGGTGTCTTCCCCCTCCTGAGCTGGGCCGTGACAGGCTTTGCCCTGGGCGGAGTAGCGCAGGAGCTTGCCAGGGGAGTGCCGGAGTTCATCCGCAGGCGCCGGTTCATACCCCGCCCTTACGGCGGCTACCTCACCCACGCAGGCGTTATCCTCCTGGCCCTGGGGGTCATAGGATCGTCCTTCTACAAGACCGACATCCTGGTTTCCCTGAAACCCGGCGAGACGGTGGAGGTCGGAAGCTATACCCTTAAATATGTGGGCTTCCAGCGCCAGAGCCTCCCCGTAAAAGAGCGCTTCCAGGCCGAGCTGGAAGTTTACAGGGGAAGCCGCCTCCTTGGAGAGGTGCGCCCCGAGAAAAACTTCCATTACAATGTTGAGCAGTGGGTGAGCGAGATAGGTCTGAGGAGCACCCCGGCCGAAGACTTATACGTGATCCTGGCCGGCCTTGAGGAAGATGGCACCGCAAGCTTTGAGGTGGAAATAAACCCGATGGTCTTCTGGATATGGGTTGGGGGAGGGCTTTTAGTCCTGGGAGGCCTCCTCTCCCTCCTGCCCGCCAGGAAAGGCTGACTCTTTTTCCGACAAGGAGAACGGGTATGGAAAGGATAGCAGTCGTAGCGATGGCTGTGGCAGTCCTGGCCTGGATCGCTTGGCCCCTTTTGAAGGGGATAAGGACCGAAAGCAGGCTTTGCCCGTCCTGCGGCGCCCCTTACAGGCCAGGGGATAAATACTGCTCCCGCTGCGGCCGCAAACTGCCAAAAGGGGGTTGATAATGAAAAAGCTCCTCCTCTTCCCCTTTCTCGCTGCGCTCCTTGCTGCATCCATCGTCCTGGCCCAGGGCTCTGGAACGGTGGAAGGGGATGTCGCCAACGGCTCCCGGGGCGATGAGCCAGTCCCGGGCATAACCGTTACCCTGCACGTTTTTGACGCGCAGGGGGTTCAGAAAGCCTCTTTAACCACCGTCACCGATTCCAGCGGCCGCTTCTCTTTCAAAGGGGTTGATGCTGACGCAAACCTCCTCTACGTGGCGGCGGTGAGCTTTGAAGGGATAGTCTACCGCAGCCCTGCTCTCTCCTTCGCCGAAGGCCAGACAAACCTCTACCTTCCGGTCCTGGTCTACGAACCCACCGAAAGCGATTCCGATATCCTGATCCAGAAAGCCCACTTCATCCTCAATCCGGACCCGGCCGCCAAGGTCGTTTCAGTTATGGAGATGTATTCCGTGGCGAACAATGGCCTGAAGGCGCTGAAGGCAAGGGAAGGGGCAAGCCTCCGCTTCCCCCTCCCCCCTGAGGCCCGCGGTTTCAATTCCGATTCCCTCTCCCTGGTGGCCGGGGAAGCAGTTTACGTCCTCCCGGTCCTTCCCGGCACCATGCCCCGGCCCCTGGTGCTGGAGTATTCCCTGCCCGTCCAGGGCGACTCCCTTGAACTGCGGCGCAGAGTTCCCTACCCGGTGGAAAGCTACAACATCTTGGTGGCGGATGTGGGCATTTCGGTGGAGGCCCCTGGAACGCAGAAAGGCGGCAGGGCCGGTCAGGGAGGGCAATCCTTCCTGAACTTCGCCGGGGAAAAGCTCCCGAAAGATGGGGAGGTAACGGTGAAACTTTCAGGATTCGGCAGGGCAGGGCGGGCTGAAGGAGGAGGATTCGGCTGGGCTGCAGCCGTGGCGGTGGCAGTTGCCCTGGCCCTTTTCGGCCTGCTGGCGGCCTATCCAGTCCTGCGAAGGAGGTGAAGATGCGGCTCCAGAAGCTCAGAGAATTCATCGCTTCCCGGGGGCTTGACGGCTTTCCTGTGGCAAAACCGGGAAACCCCCGCTACCTTTCGGGGTTCACCGGTTCCGCTGGAGTTCTCCTCATCACGCCCGATTCAGCCTTCATCGCCACCGATTTCCGATACTACGAGCAGGTGGAGCGGGAATGCCCCGGCTTCACCCTGGTCCGGATTGAAAGGCAGTTCACCGATGTCCTCCCGAAGATGCTGGAGGAAGCGGGGGTGAAAGTTGTAGGCTTTGAGAGCTTCCACCTGACCGTGGACGAATTCAAGAAGTGGCGCAGGCTAACGCGCGGGGTCAGGTGGGTGCCGTGCGAGGATGAGGTGGGGAAGATCCGGAGCGTGAAATCCCCGGAAGAGATTGAAACCATCCGGAAGGCTGTGGCCCTGGCCGATGAAGCCTTCTACCATGCCTGCCGCATCCTCCGCCCCGGAATGACCGAGAGGGAACTGGCCTGGGAGATTGAATCCTACATGAGGACTCACGGGGCCGATAAAGTGGCCTTTGACCTGATCGTGGCTTCGGGCCCTAACAGTGCCCTCCCCCACGCCAGGGCCTCCGATAAGCCGATAAAGGAGGGCGAACCTATCGTGATTGACATAGGCTGCGTCGTGGGAGGCTACTGCTCGGACTTGACCCGGACGGTGGTGCTGGGCAGGGCCGACGAGCGCTTCCGCGAAGTCTATTCCATCGTCCTCAAAGCCCAGCAGAGGGCTGAAAAGGCCATAAAAGCCGGGATGAAAGCACGCCGGGCCGATGGGATAGCCCGCAGGGTCATTGAGAAGGCCGGCTATGGGCCTCAGTTCGGCCACGGCCTCGGCCACGGAGTCGGGCTGGCCGTCCACGAAAAGCCCACGGTGAACAGACTCTCCACGGATACCCTTCAGGCAGGGAACGTCATAACCGTTGAGCCCGGGATTTACATTTCCGGATGGGGTGGAGTCCGCCTTGAAGACATGGTGGTGGTCAGGGAGGACGGGGCCGAAATCCTCACCCGCTCCCTCAAAGGGCTCAAGTTTGCGGTTCTGTGATGGAAGAAAGAGTCAGGAAGCTGGAAAGGCTCCTTGAGATAAGCCTTGAGCTCAGTTCCACCCTGAACCTGCGGGATCTCCTGAGCAAGATAGTGCGCCTTGCCACCGAACTGACTGATACCGAGGCGAGCTCCATCCTCCTCCTGGACCGCAGGACCAGAACTCTCTACTTTGAAGCCGCCACGGGCGTCAGGATGGACTCGCTGCTGGGCATCCCTGTTCCCCTTGAGGGGAGCATCGCCGGCAGGATCGTTCAGGAAGGCAAGCCAGTGATCGTGGAGGACGTCAGGGCCGAGCCCAATTTCTACGGCCTCGTGGACGCTTTGACCCATTTCCGGACCCGCTCCATCTTAGGAGTCCCTCTCAAGGTCAAGGATGCGGTGATAGGGGCGCTGGAGGTCCTGAACAAGAGGGGAGGGGAGCCCTTCAGCGAGGAGGATGTGAAGCTCCTGGAGATCCTGGCAGCTCAGGCTTCCGTGGCCATAGAGAACGCCAGGCTTTTCCAGCAGAGCGACTTCATCTCCGACCTGGTCCATGAACTGCGCACCCCACTTACCTCCATAATCGGCTACAGCAAGCTTATGCTTGACCACGAATTTGATCCTGCCACCAGGAGGCGCTTCCTTGAGACCATCCACCGGGAAGCAACGCGGCTATCGGGCCTGGTGAACGATTTCCTGGACCTGGCGAGGCTGGAATCGGGCAGAGCCAGGATAAGCAAGAAGCCCGTCCAGCTCCGGCCACTTCTGGAGGAATGCATTGCCATAATGCGCCCCCAGGCCGATTCCCGCCGGATCACCATCAGGCTTGCCATCCCTCCCCTCCTTCCGCCCGTCCCCGCCGATGAGGACCGGCTCCGGAGGGTTGTCCTGAACCTCCTGAGCAACGCCATCAAGTTCAACCGGGATGAAGGCCTGGTGGAGGTGAAGGTGGAGGCGGCGGAGAAAGAAGTGCGGATCTCCATCTCCGATACGGGCATCGGGATCCTGCCGGAGGAACTTCCCCTCATTTTTGAGAAGTTCTACCGCGGACGCAGCGAGGAGGAAGTCCCCGGTTCTGGCCTTGGCCTGAGCATAGCCAGGCAGATAGTGGAAGCTCACGGCGGGAAGATATGGGTTGAAAGCGTCCCGGGCCAGGGCAGCACCTTCTCCTTCACCATCCCGCTGGAGGAAAGCCCGCGATGAAAAGGCACATCTTTCCGGTCGCCCTGATCCTCCTGCTTGCCGGCTGCCTCCCAACCCCTCTTCCCCCTGAGCCGCCCGCCCCGACCCCCGAGCCCCTGGAACTCGTGGTCCTCCACACCAACGACACCTGGGGCTACATTTTCCCGTGCGGCTGAAGGCCGCCGATAGGGGGACTGGCCCGGCGGGCCTCTTTCGTGAAGGAAATCCGCAAGAATTACGAGAACGTCCTCCTCCTGGATGCCGGCAATTCCTTCTGGAGCGATATCCCCCTGACCCGTAAGAGCGGAGGCCTGGTCGTTGTGGAAGCCATGAATTTGATGGGTTATTCGGCGGCGACGCTGGGGGAGAAAGACCTGACCTTAGGGGAAGAAGCCCTCAGCAGGCTCATATCCGCCGCCAGGTTCCCCATCCTTTCAGCCAATGTCCTGAGGAGCGACGGGAAGCCCCTGACCTCGCCCTACGTCCTTCTGGAGATGAAAGGCCACCGGGTAGCCATCCTGGGCCTTACGGGAATGCCCTTTCAGCCTATCCCTGACTTCCGCATCCTTGATCCCCTGGAGATGGGCAGGCGTTACCTTAAAGACCTGACCAGGAAGGCCGATGTAGTAGTGGTCCTGGCTCATACCGGGGAAGAGATAGCGAAGAAGCTTGCGGCCGAGAAGGGGGTTGACCTTGTGGTGTGGGGTGGGGTTTCGGGCCAGGGCCCCAGCCCCTTCTGGAACGATGCCAATTATTCCCTTGCGGTGGCGGCGGAAGCGCCCTCTCCCGGGCATGCGGGGCGGATGGTGGGCTTTGCCCGGCTGGATATAAGCCCGGATGGCACCATAACGCGGTATGAATGGAGCCCAACAGCCCTCACTCCCTCCTTCCCTGACGATCCCCCCATC
>DAOUBN010000081.1:0-3398 GCA_034432815.1 Anaerolineae bacterium
TTGGGGGACACCCCTCAGACCCCCGGGAGGGGGCAAAGCCCCCTCTACCCCCACGCAAAGAAAAGCAGGGGGTGCAGGGGGACAGAGTCCCCCTGACGGGGGGAAGTGGGGGGTGTCCCCCCACGAAAATAAAATTGGGGGGCGAGGTGGCATCTCCTGAAACCTGTCTACGAGGGGGCCCCTGAAGCCTGGCTTAACCGCGGCTAACGGGGGGGGGAAAAAAGAGAAGAAGGGCGGGGGCACATCCGCCGCAGCCCCCTGGCATGGGGGCTTTGCTCCCCTGCACCCCCTTTGGGGGACACCCCTCAGACCCCCGGGAGGGGGCAAAGCCCCCTCTACCCCCTTGAGGGAAAACCAGGGGGTGCGGGGGAAATGGGGAGCGAGCCGGCACTTCCCGCAAACTGTCCCCGAGTAGGAGCCTGAAGCCAGGCGCGTCCTCAAGGAACGGGGGCGGGGAAAAACGGGGGGACACCCCCAGCAACCCTTTCACTTGCAGCCAGCATCAGGCTTTACTTCCTCGCTAACTTCCCCGGAGGGTTGCCCGGATAGGGGTTTAACCCTGCTTGTTCCGCAGCAACCCACAGATGCTGGTCAAAAGTGGCCAGAGTAACCCTCTCGCCCATCGCATCCTGCCAGAGCAGGGCAGTGGCCAGGTGGACCGCATCGTAGCCACGCAAGCCATACTCCCAGGCCGCCATATCGGCACGGGCCACCACCATCTCCGTGATCTGCAACCGAATCAGGTCCGGCCAATCGGCCCGGAAGGTCCTGAGAGCAATCCAGGCTTCTTCGGGCGTCAGGGCACCTGTTCGTATTGCTCTGACGAAGGCAGCCGCGACTTCGGCCCTGGCAATGGCCTCGGCAACCTCCTCAGATCCGCTTTCTTCAACGTAACGCTTGACCAGAGCGCTGGCATCCAAGTAGAGGATCATCCCCGGTCCTCCAGGAGAAGTTCAGCGATGGTGCGTTCTCCCCGAACCCGGGCCACTGGCTTAAGAGGAGCAAGTTTGCGCCCGCTCCACTCGGCCATCCCGGCCTGAAGCAACCGGGACATGCGAACTTCGGCAGAAGGAAGGAAGGGCACCAGGAGTCCGACAGGCTTCCCCCGCTCCGTGATGACCAGAGTCATCCCCGCTTTGACCTGCCGGATATAACGGCTGAGGTGGGTTTTCAGTTCACGAATGCCAATCATTGTTTCCATCGGGCACTCCTCCTGGTTAATGTAGCTTTATTTTACCAAAAGAGATAACCTAAGGAAAAACAAAGGCATTCACAGTGCTGGAGCCTGCCTGCCTCCATTTGGCGATGGGAAAGCTTTCGGGTAAAATGGAAAGGGCCCCTTGAAGCCCCCCGAATCCTGTGAGCGAGGGGATGGGTTATGCCTAAGTTCATCTTCTGCACAGGAGGAGTGGTTTCTTCTGTAGGGAAGGGGGTAACCGCCGCTTCCATCGGCCGCATCCTCAAAAGCCGTGGCCTTGCCGTGACCCTCCAGAAGCTTGACCCCTACATAAACGTGGACCCCGGAACCATGTCCCCTTACCAGCACGGCGAGGTTTTCGTCACCGAAGATGGGGCGGAGACGGACCTGGACCTGGGCCACTACGAGCGCTTCATAGACGAAAACCTCTCCCGCTCCTCCAACGTCACGGCTGGCCAGATCTACGCCGAGGTCATCGCCAGGGAAAGGAGGGGCGATTACCTCGGGGGCACAATCCAGGTCATCCCCCACATAACCGATGAGATAAAGCGCCGGATCGTTCAAGCAGCGGAAAAGCACAGGGCTGAAGTTATAATCGTTGAAGTTGGGGGGACGGTAGGGGACATAGAGGGGCAGCCCTTCCTGGAAGCCATAAGGCAAATGCGCAAGGATTTCGGCCGCGAGAACACCCTCTACATCCACATAACCCTCCTCCCCTACCTCAGCTCCACTGGCGAGCTCAAGACCAAACCCACTCAGCACAGCGTCAAGGAACTCCGTTCCATCGGGATCCAGCCCGATGTAATAGTCTGCCGCTCCGATTACCCTGTGGACGAGTCTCTCAAGGACAAAATAGCCCTCTTCTGCGACGTGGAGAAAAGGGCGGTCATCCCCCTGGTCACTGTGGAGACGGTCTACGAAGTCCCTCTGATCCTGGAGAAAGCGGGCCTCGGGGACTTCATTTTGGAGAAACTCCAGCTCAGGGCGAGAAAGCCGGACCTGGAAGAGTGGGCGGAGATGGTGGAAGAGATCAAGAGGCCCAAGGAAAAGATAAGGGTGGGGATAGTGGGGAAATACGTTCAGCTTGTGGATGCTTACATAAGCGTGAGGGAAGCCCTGCGCCATGCGGCTGTCCACGAGGGGTGCGATGTGGAAATTGAGTGGATAAATGCCGAGGAGCTGGAGAGGGGGAATGCCCTGGATCGCCTGAGGAAGGTGGAAGGGATTGTGGTTCCCGGAGGTTTCGGATACCGGGGGATTGAAGGGAAAATCATCGCAGCCCGCTTCGCACGGGAGAACAAAATCCCCTACCTGGGCCTTTGCCTTGGAATGCAGGTTATGGTCATAGAGTTTGCGCGCCATGTCCTTGGGAACGAGGAAGCCAACAGCACGGAGTTCAACCCCGATACCCCTTATCCCGTGATTGACCTTCTCCCTGGCCAGCGGGGGATAAAGGAGCTTGGGGGAACGATGAGGCTTGGGGCTTACCCCTGCAAGCTCGCCCCCGGCACGAAGGCTGCCCAGGCCTACGGGACCGACCTGGTCTATGAGCGCCACCGCCACCGCTACGAGTTCAACAACAGGTTCCGTGATCTCCTCACCTCCCGCGGCCTCGTCATATCCGGAACCTCGCCCGATGGAGAACTGGTGGAGATCGTGGAGATGGCCGATCACCCCTGGATGGTGGCGAGCCAGTTCCACCCCGAGTTCAAATCCCGGCCCAATCGCCCCCACCCCCTTTTCCGGGGTTTCATAAGGGCCGTGAAGGAGCGCCGCTCATCCCTCCGGAGGTAGTGGCCGATGCCAAAACATATCGCGGTGCCGGCTCTCGGTCTTCTTTATGTGGCCTGTGTGGTGGCCAGCAACGTGGGTTTCAAGCTCTCGGCCGGGAGCCAGAACTGGCGCGGCTTCCTGGCCTGGCAGGTGATGGGCAACCTGGCAGGCTTCCTGGGGGTCATATCTTTCACCCTGCTCCTCAAGTTCATCCCCCTCTACCTGGCTTACGGCATATTCATGGGCCTCGGCTTTGTGGCTGTCCAGGTGGTGGCTGCCAGGCTCATCTTCAAAGAGCCGATCCGCTCAGTCCAGTGGATAGGGGTCACCCTTATCCTCCTGGGCATATTCCTCATAGCCCTGGGGCGGAGAGAGTGAAGAAAGCCCTGGTCCTTGGCACCGGCCTCCTGGCCCTGGCTTTCTACCT
>DAOUBN010000082.1:0-2618 GCA_034432815.1 Anaerolineae bacterium
GAATGCCCATCCCGGTGCCGCTCAGCTCATTTGGAGAGCTCACCGGATCAAAAATGCCCTTGTGAGGGCCGTGGCCCAAGGAGTAAATCAGCCAGGCAGGTAGACTTGATAAGTTTGAGTATTAGTGCCGAAGGGGACGATGTAGGTGTCGCAGCCCATCTCCACCCCTTCTTCCATTAGCTGATGGATGATGGAGCGCCCGTTGACGTTGCCAGAGAGGAAAATGAGGATGTTGCGCTGCTGGAGCTCCCGGATGATCTGGACAGCCACCTCGTTGGATTTGGCGCACCCCACAATGGCCGCAAAGCCCGGCATACGCCCGTCCACAAGCTGGATGCCCCATGCCCGCATCTAGGCATCGTCAATGGGGCCGTTGAGGCGGGTGCCCTCCTCGCCCTTCATAAAGTCGGGGCGCGGTGAAGCTGGCGGAGGGGACAAAAAACCTCCCGCAAAGGGTTCTGGTTAATTGACCATATAGCATGTAGGGGGCGATTTGTCAAATCTGGATTGCGCCGCTCCAGTTCATCACTCCATGAAGATGGTTCCGGTGGTCTCGTCGTAGCCGATGATTTCAGCATAGCGCCCCCAGTTTATGATGGTCTCAATCTGTCTCTTTGCTTCTTCAGGCGGGAATTCCAGCTCCAGGGCGTGGAGGACCACATCTTTGTTCAACCGCCGGCCCTCGGCAGCGTTAAGCATGGAGAGAAGCCAGCGGAATATGGGCAGACGCCGGACCCGGGAAGCGAAAATTTCCTTGCGGGCCAGGATGCTGGCTTCCGCAAAGGTCTCCCCGAGGGGAGTCAGGGATATGTCTCCCTTCTCAATGAAGGCGAAGCCCAGCAGTTCCGCCACCTCAGTCACCAGGAGGAGGTGATCGGAATCCACGTGCAACTCCCGGGCCAGCCGGAAGATATCATGCTTGTGCTCCGGGACTTCGGCTATGTGCTCAAGGAGGCCGGCCAGGTCGTTTATCGTTATGTTAGGGAGGGGGCGGACACGCCCGGGCTCGCCAGGGGCTGCTCCCATCTCCAGGTGCTCGGGCTGGGTTTGCCCGGCCAGCAGGCCGTAGACCTGATCCACTTTTTCCACAAACTCAGGAGAGCGCCTCTGCCGCGGATGGGGCAATTCCACCGCCACTTCCGCAATCACGCGCCCCGGATCCTTATCCATCACCACAATCCGATCGGCCATGTATACCGCTTCCTCAATGTTGTGGGTGACCATCAGGATGGCACGGGTGGGTATTTTGCCTTCCGTCCAGAGTTCCAGCAGTTCGCCCCGCAGAGCTTCTGCGCTCAGCACATCCAGGGCAGAAAAGGGCTCGTCCAGGCAAAGAAGCTCCGGCTCAACGGCCATTGCCCGGGCAAAACCCACCTTCTGACGCATCCCGCCGGAAAGCTCGCGCGGGTAAGCGGTCTCAAATCCATCCAGGCCTACCCGGTCCAGAAGATCCAGCGCCCGGGCGGTGCGCAGTTTCGGAGGGACGCCGCGCGCTTTCAGCGCGACCTCCACGTTCTCCAGGACCGTCAGCCAGGGGAAAAGCGCAAAGGTCTGGAAAACGATGGTGGCGTGGGGGTTCACTCCCCGGAGGGGCTGGCCGCGGTAAAGCACCACCCCTTCCGTCGGCCGCTGCAGGCCCGTGACGATGCGAAGAAGCGTGCTCTTCCCGCATCCCGAAGGCCCCACCAGGCACAGGAATTCCCCCTCCCTCACCACCAGGTTGATGTCTTTCAGCGCGTAGAACTCCCGTGCACCTGTGCGGTAAACCTGGCTCACATGCCGGACTTCCAGCAGATGGCCGTTGACCGCCATCTTTTTTCCTCCCGCCTAATCCATGCGGTATTTTTCCTCAGCCATGTGGTAAAGCCGACGCCAGAAAAGACGATTGATGAGGACAACTGCCATAATCATTGCCAGCGTAGCGGCAAGAAGGAGAGGGTAATCGCCGGTAGCAGTGGCACGGGCGATGAGTGCGCCGATGCCCACTGTGGAGAGCGTCCGGCCGCCGAACTCCACATGCTCGGCAACGATGCTGGCGTTCCAGGCTCCACCGCTGGCCGTGATGGCTCCAGTTATTATGTATGGGAAAAGGGCGGGCAGGATCAGGGTGCGCCAGCGCTCCCAGCGGCCCAGGCCGATTAGGGTTGAGGTATAATTCAGGTCCTGCGGGATAGCCGAGGCGCCAGCGATGATGTTGAAGAGCAAATACCACTGGGTGCCCGTCAGCATAAGCACCACGGCAGCGAGGCTCAGTCCCCCGGGAAGCCCAACAATGAGGAGCAGGAAGACCGGGAAGAGGGCTGTCGCTGGTATGGAAGCCAGTATCTGGACTACAGGCTGGAGGACGGCAGAGACCTGCGGGTTGGTGCCGATGGCCACACCTACCGGAATGGTCCATCCCAGCGCGATGAACAGGGAAGCGGAAACGCGGAGGAGGGTTGCCAGGAGGCCAAGGCCAATTTCCCCCCACTGGCTCCAGGGAACCTTCCCCAGCATCTGGCCGGCATGGAAACCTCCGTAAGCCAGCCCAATAGCCGCCGCCATCCCAATAGCATAGAGGAAATAGGACCGCCCCTTTTCCTCCTCCACCGCTTCAAGCGCGGCTGAACGGCGGATGA
>DAOUBN010000083.1:0-3248 GCA_034432815.1 Anaerolineae bacterium
GCGTAAGCGTAGCAGAGGGACGTCCGGTATAGAAGGGCCTTTTTGAGCCTGGAGTTTATCTCCGCAAGCTTGAAGAAGGCTCCCGAATGCAAATGGTGGTCCACCTCCAGAGAGACCCATTCCCCGGGACGCAGCGGCTTGCTGCCCCCTTCCAGGGCTACCGCATCGTAATTGGCCGCGCCATCATCGGCAGTGTCCAGTGCCAGGATGCGGAGGCGGGTTATGAGGCCGCCCCCCGAATCCTGTATATCCATAGTTCCTTCCAGAGGCGGACTGAATGAGGAGGGCAGGCCAGTCCAGGGAGATATGACCCCGGTAAAGGTGATGGGGTGAAGGTAAGGGGGGCTGTAGCAGGATGCTGGGGCTACGGTGTAATCGGCCCGGAAGGGGGAATCGGGGTAGATTTCAGGCCAGAAAAGGACAGCCGCCCTGAGCCCGCGCCGCATCGCTATCCGCCAGAAAGGCTCAGGCCCTTCCTCCAGAGCGATGAAGTTGAGCGCTGCGGCAGGGTCGTCCGGTCCCTCAAGTCCAGTTATGAGCAGGGGGGAAAGCTCCTCCTCAAGCCCGGCCGTCCGCAGCAATTCCTCATTGGCGCCTTCCACTAAGATGGCCATGACCCGGAAGCCCCGGGGGCTTTCAGGCGAGAAGGCAGGCGGCGGGGGGAAGGAAACCGGAGCTGGAGGCATCGGGCGGAAGGCGAGCCAGGCAAAGGCGAGGGCAAGGAAGAGGCCGCCCAGGGACAGGACTAACCGGCCAATTCTTTCTGGTTCCACTTTTCCTCCTAAACCTCAAAGGGGGTGTAAACCTTTATAGCGGCCTCGCCAGGGACGGGGCACTTGTTCTCGCATATCCCGCACCCTATGCACCTTTCTGGGAGGACCCTGGGGAGGCGCAGGATGTTTCCGTCCATCTCCCGTTCCTCCAGGATTATGGCCTTGTCCGGAACGGGGCACATCTCTTCGCAGACGGTGCAGGTAAGATGAAGACTGTAGGGGATGCAGCGCTTCTGGTCTATGTAAGCGATGCCGATCTTCCTCCTCCTCTTTTCCTCAAGGCTCAACCCTTCAATGGCTCCGGTGGGGCATATTTCCCCGCAGGCTGTGCACCCGTAATCGCAATAGCCGATCCTGGGGACAAGAACGGGGGTCCAGAAGCTTTCCAGGCCTGCTTCCAGGCCCGATGGCTGAAGGCCGTTGGTGGGGCAGACCTTCCAGCATAGGCCGCAGCGGATACACCGGCTCAGGAATTCGGATTCATCCAGGCCCGTGCGGGACAATCTCACCTTTGCCCCCGGAGGCCTGATGAGGGCCTGAGAACTACGGCGGATCAGGGCATCGGCATGGGGGAAAAGGAGGGCGGCGGCTGCTCCCAGCACACCCCCGATGAAGGCCCTTCGGGAAGGGCTGAAGGTCTGGGGCTGAAGGCAAGGTCCCGACCAGGCGAAAGAGACGGCCTTCTGGGGGCAGAAAGCAATGCAATCGGCGCAGCGCCAGCAATCGGCCCGGGTATCAACCCTCTCGGCCTGGGCGGGCAGAATGGGGCAGAGGTCAGCGCAAAGCCCGCACTGATTGCAGGCCTCTTCATCCACCTTCACCTTCAGGGGCGACAGGCGCCCCGCAAGGGTCAGGAGGTAGCCCAGGGGGCAGAGAGCCCGGCACCAGAAGCGAGGCGCCAGCCTGTTGAGGAGAACCAGGGCGAGGAGAAGGCCCAGGAAAATGAGGGAGAAGCGGTAGAGGCGCAGCCCGCCCTGAGGCAGAAGGCCGAGCCACCGCCACAATCTATCGGCAAGGTCAACGGCTCCCCGAAAGGGGCCGAAGGAATAGAGGGCATCTCCCGCAACCCGCAGGATAGAGCCGATGACCGGATGGGCGGAAGCGACCAGGGTCCTCTGGGCGATGGTGATGGGGTCAAGGAAAGAGGGCCAGAGCCTGCCCGCCGCAGCCATCAGGAGCATGAAGATGAGGAGAAAGAAGCCCGCATGGAAGAAGTAGTATCCCCTTTGCCTGCGCTTTCTGGGGATGGGTCTGGAGGTCCATTCAAGGAAGGAGCCCAGAGGGCAGACCCAGCCGCAGAAAACCCTCCCCAGCGCGAAGGTAAGCGCCAGAATCAGGGCAGCGCCCCAGAAGAGGGCGATGGGCAATCCCCTGGAACCAAGGGAAACCAGCAGGGCCGCCAGGGGGTCAAAGCGAGCGAAGAAGTTCCAGGGAGATCCAGTGAAACCCTGAGAAGCTTTGACCCCGAGGGCGAGGAAGAGAGCGAAGAAGAAGAACTGAGAGGCAATGCGGAGTTTCCTCCACCCCATCAGAGCACGACCTCCACCACGGAGCGGCCTTCGGGCAGGCCCAGGCCCATTTCGGCCCCGATCCTTATGTAGCCTATATCCCGCCAGCTCCTCCCGAAGAGGGTTGCGGCTAAGGCATCGGCGGCCACCACATCCCGGGAGGCGATGACGGTATCCATGGTGCGGACATCCTCAAGCCTTCCGCCCTGAGGGCCGTGGTTAACAAGGATGCGTGTAGCATCCACAACCACAAGGTGAGACCGCACCACTGTGTTGAGGTCGGCGATGCGCTGATGAAGGTTCCAGTGGATGAAGGGCCGGTCCTGGATGACGCCCATGATGTTCTTCATCCCGAGGGTGAGACCTGCCGTCCCGTGGTGCTTGGCGATGGGGATGTTTATGAAGACATCGGCTTCCAGCGCCTGGCGGAGGAAAACCCATTCTTTCAGATCCCTCCCGCCTGGGATCGGGACTTTCTCGTAATGCCTCGGGGAGGCGAAGAGCAGCTCCACATCCAGCCCTTTCACCGCATCAGCGATCCCGCTGTCCCTGTAGGCTGCCTCCTGGGTTCCGGAGAAAGGCAGATCAAAGAGGATCACCCTTTTGGCTCCGGCCTCCCAGCACATCTTCGCGATGGTCGCCACAACCCTGGGGTGGGAAGTGGCGGCATACTCGGGAGGGCGCCCTGCGGTGCAGATGTTGGGCTTTATCATGACTGTGGCTCCGGGTTGGACGAAAGCCTCCATCCCCCCGATGGCTTCCACCGCAGCCCTGGTGATGGCTTCCCAGTCCTTCCCCCTGGCAATGGCGACTTCGCCCCTGGCGACGGGAGGGGTAGGGGTATACGTGGGCGTAGGGCGAGGAGTGAGGGTATGGGTTGAGGTCGGGGTGGGGGTATGGGTTGGGGGCGGAGGGGGGGGGGGAGAAACTGTGGTGGAAGGGGTGTGCGGTGGGGCCGGGGGAAGGG
>DAOUBN010000084.1:0-1582 GCA_034432815.1 Anaerolineae bacterium
AGGGCGAAGAGGGGCTCAATGCCCGAGGAGCACCCGGCGATGATGGAGATGCTCCCCGTGGGGGCGATGGTGGTGGTGGCGGCGTTGCGGATGCCGTATTTCCTGATTGATTCCGCGAGCTTCTCCCAGTCAAAGCGAGGCCTGTAGGCCCACCTGCTTTCCTGGTAGGGGCCTGAGAAGGGCATCCTTCCTTCGGTGTAGATGGAGCCTTCAAAGGCGGGGAAGGGGCCCCGCTCCTTGGCCAGCTCCACTGAGGCTTCCTTGCTCCAGTAGGAAATGGCTTCCATAACCTGCTCGGCAAGCCTGAGGGCTTCCTCGGAGTCGTAGGGGATGCCCAGCTTGATGAGCATATCGGCGAAGCCCATAACCCCAAGGCCTATTTTGCGGGTCCTGAGGGTGGCTTCCCGGATCTGGGGGAGCGGGAATTTATTGACAGTGATGACGTTGTCCAGGAACCGCACCGCCAGTTTTACCGTCCGCTCCAGCTTCTCCCAGTCCACCTGGCCGTCTTCGGTCACCATCCTGGCGAGGTTGATGGAACCGAGGTTGCAGTTGTGGACCACCATTCCTTCGGCTATGAAGGTGTGAGTTGTGGGTTCATGGATGTCGTAAACATCGTCCTCGCCATCCGACTCAACAGAGGCGACGGTGGCTGCATCATCACATTTCATCTGGCGCTGGATCACCACGGAGTCCTTGCCGGGCACAAGTTCCTGGGCTTCCTTGAAGCCCTCCGGGGTGAGGAGGCGGTGGTCTGGTGTGACCCGCAGGGATTGCCCATTGCTCAGGGTTACCTTAACCACCGGACGCTTCCCCACGTAAACCACGGTAGCGGGGTAAAAGGCGATCTCCTCTTCCTGTTGGGCCGCCACGTAAATTTCCTCACCCGCTTGCTGCCGCCTGTAAAGGTCCTCAATTTTCTCCAGTCCCCTGTCCGTGGTTATGCGGGCTCCTGTGGCTACACAGCTCTCAAAGGGCAGAAGCGGCTGCTCACCGCAGGGATTGGTTGACTCAATCTGCCCTAATTTTGGCGTGGGGTTGAATTCGTTTATGCGGTCAATGAAGATAACGCCGGGCTCTCCGTTGCGCCAGGCTCCGTAAACGATCTTCTCAAAGACCTCCCTGGCTCTGAGGCGCCTGACCACCTCTCCGTTGCGAGGGTTGATGAGTTCGTATTCGCCGTCTTCCCTCAGGGCTTTCATGAAATGCTCGGTGATGGCCACGCTGATGTTGAAGTTGGCGAAGGCTCCCTCTTTTTCTTTGCAGGTGATGAACTCCAGGATGTCAGGGTGGTCCACCCGCAGGATTCCCATCAGGGCTCCCCGGCGGCGTCCTCCCTGCTTTATAACCTCGGTAACGATGTTGAAGACCTGCATGAAGGAAACCGGTCCCGAGGCCTGGCCCATGGTGGAGCGGACGATGTCGCCTTTTGGGCGCAATTGAGAGAAGGAAAACCCTACTCCTCCGCCGGCTTGCTGGATAAGGGCGGCATATTTTGCGGCATCAAAAATGCCCCTCAAATCATCAGTAACGGGAACTACGAAGCAGGCTGATAGCATTCCCAGCTCGGTGCCGGCGTTGA
>DAOUBN010000085.1:0-6526 GCA_034432815.1 Anaerolineae bacterium
CACTCCCCGATTTTTCCCACTCGTGGGCGGGTTGAAAAAATGGGGGTGGAGGGGGCAAGGCCCCCTCCCAGGGGGTTCGGGGGATGTGCCCCCGAAAATAAAGATGGGGGGCGAGATGGCATCTCTTGAAACCCGTCCCCGAGTGGGAGCCTGAAGCCAGGCGTGGCCGCAGCAAACGGGGGTGGGAAAAAAGAGGAAAAAAGGCGGGGACATCCCCCGCGACACCTGGCAGGGGGCGTAGCCCCCCTTTAGTATTCTCTCCCCACTATGAATGAGGCGAGCTCTCTGAGAGCCTGGATTGCATCAGAATCACGGCCGAGGCTTTCCAGTTGTTCCATTGCGCTTTCGTAGAAGCGCCGGGCCTGGTCCTGGGCGAATTCCCTGGCTCCGGTCTGGTTTATTATCTCCAGAGCGCTGATGACTTCTTCTTCTCCCCAGGTGGCCCGGGACATCATGGATAGCAACTGGGGCTCTTTTTCCATGGCATAGATTATCGGCAAGGTTTTCTTGCGCTGGCGCAGATCGTCAGCCACAGGCTTGCCCGTGACGGCCTCTTCGCCCCAGAGCCCAAGGATGTCATCCTGGACCTGAAAGGCCATGCCCAGGTTCTCTCCAAAAAGCCTGAACCGTTCAATCACCTCCTCGTCCCTGGTCCCTATGGTGGCTCCTATCTGGGTTGAGGCGGCCATGAGGGCGGCTGTCTTGCGCTTTATCATTTCCATGTATTCCTCAAGGCTAACCCTTTCCCTCTTCTCAAAAATCAGGTCCAGGAACTGGCCCTCTGTCAGCAGGAGGCAGGCGCTGTTCAGGATGCGGCAGCACTTCTGGAATTTTTCGGGGGGGAGTTTCTCCATGGACCTGCAGGCCAGGATGAGGAGCGCGTCTCCAACGTTTATGGCCAGCGCGTCGCCCCAGAGCTTCCAGACCGTCGGCCGGTGCCGGCGTAAGGGGCTGCGGTCCTGGATATCGTCGTGGACAAGGGAGAAGTTGTGGACGAGTTCCAGGGCTGCAGCAGCGGGGATCGCTTCTTCCCACATCCCGCCGGAGGCTTCACAGCTCAGGAGGCAGAGGAGGGGGCGAAGCCTCTTGCCCGCCGGCGCCGCAACGGGCCTTAGTTCCTCGTCGGCCCAGCCCATGTGATAGCGCATCATCCCGTAGTGGCGGCGGAGCTCGCCCTCCCCCTCTCCCACGATTTCCTGGAGGAAAGCCTCAACAGCCGGAAGGTAATCGGCAGCCATTTCTTTCCAGCTCATCTTATCACCTCTATCCCCCCCATGTAGGGGCGCAGCACTTCGGGGATCACGATGGAACCATCTTTCTGCTGGTAATTCTCCATGATGGCGATCATGGTCCTGGGCAGGGCCAGTCCGCTTCCGTTCAGGGTATGGACGTAACGGGGCTTGGCGTCGGGGGCGGGACGGTAGCGGATGGTGGCCCCGCGGGCCTGGAAGTCCAGGAAGTTGGAGCAGGAGCTGACCTCAAGCCACTCCTTGCAACCAGGAGCCCAGAGTTCAATGTCGTATTTTATGGCTGCAGAGAAGCTCAGGTCGCCGGTGCACATCTGCACAACCCTGTAAGGGATGTTCAGCCTCCGGCAGATGTCTTCCACATCGGCAATGAGTTTCTCCAGTTCCTCGTCGGAAGTGTGGGGCTCCACGAATTTGACCAGCTCCACTTTGTCAAACTGGTGGACTCTTTTGATGCCCCTGGTGTCTTTGCCTGCGGCAGCTTTTTCCCTCCGGAAGCAGGCAGAGTAAGCCACGTGGTATATCGGCAGGGAGCCCGGGGGTAGGATTTCGTCGCGGTAGAGATTGGTCACCGGGACTTCGGCGGTGGGGATGAGCCAGAGGTCGTCTTCAGCATCGTAGTAGAGGTTATCGGCGAACTTGGGGAGCTGGGCGGTGCCGATGAGGCATTCCCGCCGGACCAGGTAGGGAGGATAGACTTCGGTGTAGCCGTGCTCGTTTATGTGGACATCCAGCATCCAGTTGATGAGGGCGCGCTGGAGCTTAGCTCCCAGTCCCTTGAGGACGTAGAAACGGGAGCCGGAGATCTTCACCCCCCTCTCAAAGTCAATGATCCCAAGCCTTTCCCCCAGTTCCCAGTGAGGGAGGGGCTCGAAGTCAAATTCCCTCGGCTCGCCCCATGTGCGCACCACGACGTTTTCCGTTTCATCCTTCCCCACCGGGACTTTGGGATGGGGCATGTTGGGGACCCAGAGGAGGGCTTCGTATAGCCTGGCTTCCACCCCTCTGAGTTGCTCCTCAAGGCCGTCAATCCTTTCCCTCACCCGGCGCATCTCCTCAATGAGTTCCTGACGCCGGGCTTCATCTTTCACCGTCGGGATTTCTTTGGAGACCACGTTCCGGTGGTGGCGGAGTTCTTCCAGTTCTTTGAGGATTTCCCTCCTCTGGCGATCAAGCTCCAGGATTTCGTCAATGGGGGCATCGGTGTTGAGCTTGACCAGGGCTTCTTTGACCTCATCCGGGTGTTCCCTTATGAAGTCCAGGTCCAGCATAGCCTGCACCTCCTTCCTGAAGGTTTGGTCCATAACAAAAAAACTTCCCGCCCGAAAGGACGAGAAGTTTTAACCTCTCGTGGTGCCACCTTTCTTCGCCGCAGCTCAAGCTGCGGCCTCTGCGGCCCTTTAACGGGGGCCATCCGGCACAGCATACTCGGCCCTTTCGGGCCTTTCCTCCTGCGGCTCGGGAGGGGATTCGGCAACCGCCGGCCATCGCCTTCTCAGCCCCGGCGACTCTCTGGGGACCGGCACTGTCGCCTACTCTTCTCCGTCATCGCCTTTTGAGTGTTCAGTTTTACAGCAATCCGAACACAGACCGATGAAGTCTATGTGGACTGATTTCGTTTTAAAGCCCCGACCCTTTTCCAGTTCCTCCTTGAGCTTTTCCACCAGTTCGCTGTTGAATTCTTCTATCTTCCCGCACCGGGCGCATATCAGGTGATAATGGACTGCTCCTTCCACAAGTTCGTAGTGGTGGTGCTCCTCGTCAAGGTGCAGTTCCCTAACCAACCCGAGTTCCTTCAGGACATTGAGGGCCCGGTATACCGTGGAAAGGCTTATGTGGGGGTCCACCTCCCTGGCCCTCATGTAAATTTCATCGGCGGGAAGGTGTCCGCCGCTTTTGTGGATTATTTCGTAAACGAGGGCGCGTTTTGAAGTGAACCTTTTCCCTTCACTTCTGAAGAAAGCTGCAACCTTACTGGTTTCTTCCCTGTTCACCGCACTGTCACCACAACACTGGCTGTCATCCCCCATTTGACCTGAGGGGCCTGGCTCAGTATTTCCACATAGATATTATACCACGCTTCCCCGGAAGAAGCAGGCGCAATCCTCTCAATTCTTCCCGGAAAGGCCAGGTTTGAGAGGGCAGGGAAGATCACGGTCACTTCCTGCCCTTCCCGGACCCGCTTCAGGTCGTCTCCTGTCAGCCCGGTGGCCACCACCCTGAGGCGGGAGCTATCGCCTAAGGTTATGACGAGATCGCCCGGGGCGACTGTTTCCCCTTCGCTTTTCCAAATGTTCCAGACGATTCCGCTGAACGGGGCTTTAAGGGTGGCCTGTTCAAGCCTGATGCGGGCAGCTTGAGCTTTGAGTTCAGCTATTTTGACTTTAGTTTCGGCCAGGGCGAGTTCTTTCGGGTCTGGCCCCTGCTTGAGGCGGTTGTAGCGAGCCTGAATTCCCGAAAGCCTGGCTTCGGCAGCCCTCAGCCGGGCGTAAGCGGCCTGAACTCTGGAGTTTGCCATTTCTTTTTGATCTTCCGTGGGGCCTTTGAGGAGAGCCTCGTAGCGGGCTCTGGCGAGTTCGTAGTTCAGGGTGGCCTGTTGCAGGGCTATAGCCTGGGGGCTTGCTCCCATCCCGGGAGCCCAGGCAACTTTGTCGTATTCGGCCTGGGCCTGACGCATCAGGGCCTCGGCCCGGTCCATCTCGGCTTTGGCGATGCGCAGTTCCTCTTCGGAGGGACCGGCCTCAAGGATCCGGAGCTCAGCCTGGGCGGCGGCCAGTTCGGCCTTTGCCTCCTCCACGAGAGCCCTGGCCTCCTTCAGTTCAGCTTCCACTGAACTGAGTTCTCCCACCGAACTTCTGAGCAGTTCCAGCTCCAGCCTGGCCTCTTCCAGCTCCGCTTCCGCCACAGCCAGCTCTATTTTCAAAAGAGAATCGTCCAGGGAAGCGAGCGTTTCCCCCTCCTCAACCCAGTCCCCTTCCTGGACATAAAGCTTTGCTATCCTCCCCTGTATCGGGAAGGAGAGTTTGGCCTCGCGCAGGGGCAGGGCTTTCCCGCTGAACCTGATGAACCTCGGCGCCTCTTCCGGGAGGACTGTCTGGGGAGGTTCCCGATAAGGGGTTCTGTAAGTGTGGAAAGAGTAGACCCCAAGGCCGAAGAGTATGAGGAAAGTCAGGGCTGAGAGGAAAGCCAACTTTCTGGCTGTCATTTTAGCTCTCCCGGACTTTGTAGCCAATTGTAACCCCGGGGAAGGTAACTGTCAAGCACGGTGGGAAAGGGGTAAATCGGGGGGGTGCAGGGGCAGAGCCACTGTGCCGGGTAGCTCAGGCATACTTCAGGCTCCCACTCGTGGGCGGGTTTTAAGGAGGTGGCAACTCGCCCTCAGTTTTGTTCTTGTGGGGGGCACCTCTGCTTCCTCCGCCCTGTTGCCCCTTGCGCTGGGGGAAATTGTGTGCTATGCTTTGATTGTAAATCTCTCAAGAGGCGGAGCCTTATGGTCAAGCTGGTCCTGAGTTGGGATATAAAGCCCGGCAAGGAGGGGGAGTATTTTGACTTTGTGATGCGCGAGTTCGCCCCCGCCCTTATGAAAATGGGCGTCCAGATCGTGGAAGCCTGGTATACCATTTTCGGGAACGGCCCTCAGATTATAACGGGGGGACTGGTGGAGGATCTGGAGACAGCCAGGAAACTGCTGGAAAGTCGGGAATACAGGGAACTGAAAGAGCGCCTCGCCGAGTTCGTGACCAATTTCCAGCAAAAGGTTGTCCCGGCCACGGGCCGCTTCTATGTTTAGGCGGTTGAAACTTTGCCTGGCTTCCCCTTTTCTCCTTCCACCGCAAACTTTTTCCCCATAAATTGCTCCACTACCCATATTCCTGTGAGAAGGTGCCCGGTGATGCTGGAGGTGGTGAAGGATGTGGGGCCTTCCGCCAGAGCTGCCGGGAGTATGAGCTGGTCGGCCAGGTGGCGGTCAAGGGCAGCCCCGCTTCCCATGTAATCCAGAAATTCCTCAACGGCTTCCTCTGCCACCCTTTCCGCGGGCTTCCCCCTTTCTCCGAGGGAGGTGAAGCCTGCCAGGACGTTTTCAAATTCAGCCACCAGGAAAAGGCAGGAGCCCCTGCCAGGGGATGGTGCTCTGACCACTTCAATGCTGGCCTCAAAGCCATTGTGGCGCAGGAGTTCCAGAGCCCGTTCCTTCTGCCTCTGGCCCACGTGGTCCGGAAGGTTGGAGTAAGCTGATATCCCTTTTATGCCTTTGAGCTTACCTCTCTCCCTGATGGTTATGCCCCTGATTTTGCTCCCGCCGTAAATCGTAACTTCTATCTCCCCTCCTCCTTCCGGATACCAGCCCCACTTCTTTATCTCGGCCTCTGCCCTGATGTTCATCCGGGCCAGGGTCGGGAAGAGGATTTCTTTGACGTAGTGGAAGGGCGGGCTCCAGGAGACGTGGGTTCCCCCTTTGAGGGTCAGGCGGGAGGTTCCCTTAGCTAAGGCCAGAGGGATCAGGAGGGTTTGCAGGACCAGGGTTGTGGCTCCGGCGCTTCCCCCTTTCCTCGCTTCCGTAACGTCAAAGAAGTATGAGCCGGGCTCTGGCGGGCGACGCGGACGGAAGATGAGTTCCTTTGAGCCCAGTTCGGCACCTTTAAGTTCGGCCTGGCATATCCGGGCGATGGCCATGACTCCAGTGAGGTGCTGGGCCTGGAGGCCGGGATTGGGCCGGCCAGCCCTTATGTTCTCCACTCTAACCGGTTCTCCCAGGATTGCCGAGAGGGCCAGGGCCATCCTCAGAACCTGCCCCCCTCCTTCCCCATAAGAGCCATCTATAACCACCATGCTCGCCCCTCCATGGCTTCGTTTCCTTGTTATCTTAACCGTCCCTGCACAGCCATGCAAGAGAGGGGGTGAAGGGGGTATCCCCTTTTTCTTTTTCCCACCCCCGTTTGCTGCGGTTGAGCCTGACTTCAGGCTCCCACTCGGGGGGCGAGTTTCAGGGGTTGGCAACTCGCCCCCAACTTTGTTTTTGTGGGGGGACACCCCCCCACTCCCCCGTCAGGGGGACTCCGTCCCCCTGCACCCCCTGGTTTTCATCTCATGGGGGGTGGAGGGGGCTTTGCCCCTTCCCGGGGGGCCTGGGGGGTGCCCCCCCAGAAAAACAAATCAAGGGGCGAGAAGGGAACTACTGCCATCAGTCCACGAGTGGGCCCCTGAACCCTGGCGAACCCTCAGCCAGCGAGGGTGGGGGAAAAGAAAAATTGGGGGGACACCCCCCACGCCCCCCGGCA
>DAOUBN010000086.1:0-2878 GCA_034432815.1 Anaerolineae bacterium
CACATGTTTTCGGGGTTATCGGGGTCGCAGTTGAAGGGGCAGTCGGCCACTACTTTGATTTCGGGGAGGAGGTAGGCCAGGGCCCTGGCGGAAAACCCGCTTCGTGGACCTGCCTGTGAGCGCCACAGAGGACAGGGTTGTGGGGACCCTGGACATTGAGGCAGCCATAAAGCGCGGGGAGCGGAAGTTCCAGCCCGGGGTTCTGGCCGCCGCAAACCGGGGCCTCCTCTACGTGGACGAGGTGAACCTCCTGGACGACCATGTGGTGGACCTCCTCCTGGACTCCGCCGCCATGGGGGTCAACGTGGTGGAGAGGGAAGGCATATCCTTCTCCCACCCGGCCCGCTTCATCCTGGTGGGGACCATGAACCCCGAAGAGGGGGAGCTGAGGCCTCAGCTCCTGGACCGGTTCGCCCTTTGCGTGGAGATAAAGGGCATAACGGACCCGGAACTGCGGGTGGAAATTGTCAAGAGGGCGGTGGAGTTTGAGCGGGACCCTGAAGGGTTCCGCAAGAAGTGGGAACCAAAGGAGAAGCGCCTCTCCCAGGAAATAGCCCGGGCGCGGGAGCTCCTCCCGCGTGTCACCTATTCCGAAACCGACCTCTACACCATTGCCAGGCTGACTTCTTCCTTCCAGGTGGACGGCCACCGCGCCGATATTGTGATCCTCAAGACCGCCATAGCCCACGCCGCTTTCCGGGGCCGCCTCCAGATAACCGATGAAGATATCCTTGTCGCCGCCGAGCTGGCGCTGCCCCACCGGTTGCGCAAGCACCCATTCCAGGAGGGGACCATCACCGCTGAAGAACTCGGCTCCGCCCTCAGGGAGCTTTCTCAGGAGCTGGTAATGCTCCGGAACGGTGGGAACGAGGAAGGAGATGGGAGCAGGAAGACCGGAAAGGAAGAGGAGCAGGGAGAGGGGGAAGGCCAGGCCCCTTTACAGCCCGCAGGGCAGTTGATGAAAGGATATAAGACCGAGCCTCTCGGCCTTAAGGCTCGCTCCCCCGATAACCCGGTCCCGGTGGGGGAGACTTTCAAGCCCAAACTCCTCAGCACTCCTCTGGACAGGCTAACTCGGAAGATAGCGGGCAAGCGCAGTTACACCATAACCACCCGTAAGCGCGGCCGATACATCCGAAGCCGCCCCGCCGAAACGCCCACCACTGACATCGCCTTTGACGCCACCGTCCGCTGCGCTGCCCCTTATCAGCTATACCGTCCCAGGGGCGAGACCGCCGTGACCCTCACCCTTTCGGACCTGATGAGGAAGGTGCGGGTACGCAGGTCTTCAAACCTGGTTCTCTTCGTGGTGGATGCGAGCTGGTCCATGGCCGCCTCCGAAAGGATGAAAGCGGCTAAAGGAGCTGTCATGTCTCTCCTTCAGGACGCATACAGGCGGCGCGATATGGTGGGGCTGATCGTGTTCCAGAAGCAGGAGGCGAGGCTTGTCCTCCCCCCCACCACCAGCATAGACCTGGCCCAGCGCGCCCTCAAGGATATACCCGTTGGAGGCAAAACCCCCCTGTCCAGCGGCCTATACCTTGCCCACAAAGTCCTGAAAATTGAGAAACTCAAGCACCCCGAACTGCGTCCCTTACTGGTCGTGCTGACGGATGGGGCGGCCAATGTTTCCATGGGCACGATGCACCCCCACAAAGAGGCCCTGAAAGTTGCCGAAGCCATCCGCCGGGAAGGGGTGCATTCGGTAGTGATAAACCTGGAGTTTCAGGCTTTTGACCGCGGCCTGGCTAAAGAGCTGGCTGATGCTCTGGGCGGGCCGTGCTACAGGCTGAGGGACCTGGGCGCAAAGGAACTTTACGAGGCAGTGAAGGAAGCCCTTGGGGATTAAGGCCATTGCCGACCTGGCCCTCCTGGCAGTCACTGCTGTATGGGGGGCCACCTTCGTTATAGTGAAGGAAGCCGTTTCCCTCTACCCGACTTTCTCCTTCCTTACTCTTCGTTTTGCCTTTGCCGTATTCTCCTTTCTGCCCCTGCTCTTCGTGGATAAAAACCCGGTTGAGAGGGAAGAACTGGAGGCCGGGCTCCTTGTCGGCCTCTTCCTTTTTGCCGGATACGCTTTCCAGACTCTTGGCCTGAGGTTCACCACGGCCAGCAAGGCAGGCTTCATAACCGGCCTTTCGGTGGTTATCGTGCCGATCCTTTCGGCCATATTCCTGGGGCAGAAGCCCCCCTGGAAAGTTTGGGTGGGAGCGGGCCTGGCGGCCTGTGGGCTGGCCCTGCTTTCCCTCAGGGGTAGTCTCATCCCTTCTTCAGGCGATCTGCTGGTTCTGGCCTGCGCGGTGGCTTATGCGGCTCAAATAGTGGCTCTGGGAAAGTTCGCCCCGCGCATGCGCACCCTCCCCCTGACTTTCGCCCAGCTCCTTTCGGTTATGCTTATGAACTGCGTGCTGGCTTTGAGCCTGGAAAGGCCCATCGCCATGCCTGGCTCCACGGTCCTCCGGGCTGCCCTTTTCACCGGGATCCCGGCCACTTCCCTGGCCTTCGGGGTCCAGACTTTTGCTCAGAAGCACACCTCGCCATCCCATGCCGCTCTTATCTTCTCCACCGAGCCAGTCTTTGCTGCCCTTTTCGCCTTCCTGCTGGCCGGCGAGACCCTCGGCCCCAGGGAGATTGCAGGGTGCCTCCTCATCGTTGCTGCCATGCTCCTGGCGGAGACCTGAGCCAGGTCCTGTTTCCCGTAGGACCGGGGTCCCCCTTGGTGGGCGGTGGGGGTGTCCCCCACTTTTCTTTTTCCCACCCTCGTTTGCTCAGGGTTTGCCGGGGTTAAGGGTCCCCCTCGTGGCCGGGTTGAAAAATGGGGGTGGAGGGGGCCATGCCCCCTCCCAGGGGCGTTATATTTTGTTTATGAGGTTCTCCA
>DAOUBN010000087.1:0-2592 GCA_034432815.1 Anaerolineae bacterium
AAGCCCGCGCCAGGGCTTACACCTCGGTCCTGCGGAACCGGAGCCTCTCCTTCAGGGCCAGGCAGATGGTAGAACTCATCAGGGAATACCAGGTGGATGGCTTTGTGATGCACTCCAACCGCTCGTGCAAGCCCTATTCCCTCGGCCAATACGACATAAGGCGCATCGTCAGTGCCGAAACGGGGGTCCCCGGCCTAATAATTGATGCCGACATGTGCGATTCGCGCTACTACTCAGAGGAGCAGATCCGCAACCGGATTGACGCTTTCATAGAGCAGCTTGGGGGGTGAAACGACGGGCTATAAGGGATTGATGGACATGCGAGTCGGGGAGAAAAGGAGGTTTTTGACTTCTGAGGAAAAAATGCGAGTAAAGGAGGTGTTGCGGGAAGCCCTGGCCGGTGAGGAGGGGCTCTGCGTGGCCTATGTCCACGGTTCTTTCGTGAGGGATGAGCCCTTCCACGACATAGATCTGGCCCTTTATTACGACCCACCCCCTCAAGGATCCATCCTGGAGAAAGAGCTGGACCTGGAGGTGAAGCTCTGGGAAGCATTGTGCCGGTCAGGCTTCAACATCCCGGTGGACGTGCGCATCCTCAACGCAGCTCCCCTCTCCTTCCGGTTCGTGGCCATCAACACCGGCGAAATTCTCCTGGTTCGGGATGATGACAAGCGGGTGGAGTTCGAGACCACAACCTGGTCCAGATACTTTGACTTTGCGCCGATAAGGGACGAATATTTCAGAGAGGTGTGGGGCTTTGACCGATGAACCGTTACGATTATGAGAAACTGGGCCGTCTCGGAAGTGAGTTTCTGAAAGCCCTGGGGCAGCTGAAAAACCTGGCTTCTCTCAGCCGGGATGAGTTCCTGGCCGATCCCCATAAAGTGAGCAGCGCCAAATACAACTTTATTGTGGCTATAGAAGCAGCCATTGACATAGGGCAGCACATTATAAGCCGCAATAGGTGGCCCCACCCTGAAGAGTATGCGGATGTTTTCAAGAGGTTGGCGGAAAAAGGCGTGGTTGAGGAAGCAACTTTGCCTGATTTGATAAATATGGTGCGCTTCAGGAATCGGCTCGTCCACCTTTACTGGGCGGTAAGCGACGAGGAGGTTTACAGGATCCTTACCGAAAAGCTGGGAGACCTGGAGTGCCTGGTGGAAACCTTGCTCCGGCATACAGGGATTCGTTCTACCCAGGAATGAGTCCAGCGCGAGAACCGCTTCCGGCTAGGCAAGCGCCGGACCCGCTAACGGTCCTGCTCGTGGATGCCACAGCGTTCAGGAGGGGAAGAATTGAAGCTTAGCATTAATCACAAGTTGTTCCTGGGCTTTATCCTGGCCATTTACATAACACTGGGCGTGGCCTTCAGCGTTATCTTCCCCCTGGGGGAAGGGCCCGATGAGCCGGGGCACTTCACTTACGTGCGTTACCTTGCCCTTGAAGGCAAGCTGCCTGTGCTGAAGCCTCGCTATGAGGAAAACGAAACAGTGGCAGCGCATCATCCCCCTGCTTATTATGCCTTTGCCGCAGCTCTGGCCGGTCTCTTTGTAAAAGGGAACCTCCGCCTTTATTTCAACCCGCTTTTTGACTGGAGCCTGGGGACGCCCCATTTTGTGGCCGGGCCTGAGCATTCCTTCCCCTGGCGCGGGGACCATCTGGCCTGGCACGTGGCCAGGTTTTGCTCCCTTACGCTCGGGCTGGCTTCCCTGCTCATCCTTTACCTGATTGCCCGGAGAGTCTTCAAGGCCCCACTGGCAGCGGTGGCCTGCGTGGCTTATGCCGCATTGAACCCTCAATTCATCTACGTCAACAGCTACGTTACCAACGATGCTATGGCTATCCTGGCAGGGATCCTGCTCACATATGCGGCGCTATCGCTCCTGGATGAATTATCCGTTCGCAAAGCAACTTTGCCGGGCATTGTCATAGCTCTGGCCCTTCTCACCAAAACCACAGTGCTGGGCTTGCTGCCGGGAGTGCTGGTAGCTCTGACCGTGCGATGGAAATCTGCCCCTTCAAGGGAGCGGTTTAAGGCGCTCCTGGCTTTATTCGCTCCGCCTGCCATAGCGGGCGGATGGTGGCTGCTTCGCAATCTCAGGCTGTATGGCGACCCCCTTGGATTCAGCATGGTCAGGGTTGTCTTTGCCCAGAATTATTACCCCCAAGCCCTTGGCCTCGGGGAGCTCATTCGGGTATTGCCCGCCATGTTCAGGCAAACCTTCAAGAGCTTCTGGGGGTTCTTCGGCTGGCTGAACGTTCCGTTGCCTGACGAACTGTTCCTCCTTATATTCCTGGTCCACGCGGGAGCGCTGCTGGGGTTACTCTGGAGTTTCAGAAGATGGGCGGCAAAACCCGAGGTCTGGGTTCTCGGCGCTGCAGGATTGGGATTTATAGCCCTCTTTCTCCAGTTCAACAGGATAACGAACTCCAGCGGCTGGCAGGGCCGTTATCTTATGCCTGGCATTGGGATCCTTGCTCCAGCCTTTATCGCCGGATGGCTGAGCTTGTTGCGGGAGCGGTCGGGAATGCTGGCCTCGCTTGTTACCAGCGCAGGAGCGGCTCATTCCCTTTTCCTCCGGGGGGGGGTGT
>DAOUBN010000088.1:0-8882 GCA_034432815.1 Anaerolineae bacterium
GGGGCGAGCGGGAAACTCCTGCAGCCTGGCCACGAGGGGGGCCCTGAACCCCAGCTGGGCCGCAGGGAACGGGGGTGGGAAAAACAGGGGGTGCAGGGGGACGCAGTCCCCCTGACGGGGGTAAGTGGGGGGTGTCCCCCCACGAAAACAAAAGGGGGCGAGCTGGCATCTCTTGAAACCCGGCCACGAGTGGGAGCCTGAAGCCCAGCTGGGCCGCAGGGAACGGGGGTGGGGAAAGGGAGACACCCCCGCAGCCCCCGGGAAGGAGGCTTTGCCTCTTCCGCCCCTGATTTCCCCTGGGCCCGGGAATCACCGCCGGGCAGTTTTAAGGATCACTACGTTGACCGAGGTCAGTTCCCGGAAGCGCTCAGCGTCCCTTTCAGAGCCGACTATTTCCCCATAGTGCATGGGGATAGCGACTTCGGGTTTTATGGCATCAGCGGCACGAGCAGCTTCCTCGGCCGTCATTACATAGGTCCCGCTGACAGGAAGGAGAGCGATGTCCACCTTCAGGTTTTTCATCTCGGGGATGAAATCGGTATCGCCGGCGTGGTAGATGCGCTTTCCGCCCAGGGTGACGATGAACCCCACGTGCCCTGCTCCTCTGGGGTGGAAAGGCTTATCGGTGTTGTAGGCCGGAACTGCCTCTATTTCAACGCCTTTCACCGTGATTTTATCCCCGGGCTTCACCGTCTTCACTTCCCCCTTCAATTTCTTCGCCGCCGCAGGAATGGTCACTATGACGGTGTCGGGCTTCTGGATCCTGGCCACATCCTCAGGGGAGCAGTGGTCGTAGTGGTCGTGAGTTATGAGGATTATGTCGGCTTTAGGGGAATCGGGGGGAAGCTTCCAGGGATCAATGTAGACTGTGGCTTCTCCTTCCAGGCGGAAGGAGTCATGGCCGAGCCAGTGAATGTTTTCCACCATAGCTTTTACTCCTTGCGGTTATTTTCCCGCTGAAAGTATAACATTCCAGGGGAAATAAGCAAAGTGGGCGCTCTTCAATGCTCCAGCAATATAACAAGCCAAACGAGAGGTGCCCCTTCCCCCGTGGGCCACAGCACACTCTGGTTTCAGGGCCCCCATTGCTGGCTGGTTCCAATAGTTGAAAAGCCCTGCTTTCACTCCTCTTCGTTCGCCAGCAGGGCGGCTCCAAGGGCCCCGATTATCTGGGGCTCTTCGGGCACGATGAGCTTGACCCCCAGCTCTTCCTCCAGGGCTCTGACCACCCCCACGTTCTTGGCGACGCCACCTGCAAAGGCAACCGGAGGGGTAATTCCGATCCTCCTGGCCATGGCTCCAACCCTTCGGGCAATGGCTTTGTGGATGCCCGCCGCTATGTCTTCAACGGGGATACCCCTGGCTATGAGGGAGACCACTTCCGATTCAGCGAAGACGGTGCAGGTGCTGGAGATTTCGGCGGAGTTGCGGGAACGGAGGGAGATCTCTCCGAGTTCTTCCACTCTCACTTCCATAACCCTGGCCATAACCTCCAGAAATCGCCCCGTTCCGGCTGCGCACTTATCATTCATGACGAAGTCCAGGACCCGCCCGTTCTTCCCCACAAGGATAGCTTTGCTGTCCTGCCCACCAATGTCTATGACCATCCTGACTTCGGGGTAGAGGAAGTTTATCCCTCTGGCGTAGCAAGAGATCTCCGTAACCTGCCGCGAAGCGAAGTCCACGCTTATCCGGCCGTAGCCAGTGGCCACAATCGGCCCTATTTCCGAGCGGGATATGCCCGCCTTTTCAAGGGCTTCTTCCAGAGCCCTTTCCGCTGCTCTGCGGCTGCTGGCTCCCGTTTCCAGGATGGAATAGGCCAGGATTTTGCCATCCCTCAGGATCAGGGCCTCCGCCGATGCGGAGCCAACATCTATCCCCACAGAACACCTCATGGGTCACCTGCCTCCCTCAATGGTTTCCAGGAAAGCCTCCAGGCGCACCCGGATCTGCCCTTCCTGGTAGCCGTTCTCGTCAATGCAATCCCCATCCAGTTCCAGAAATGGGATCCCTTCCTCCCTGAACCTTTTGCGCAGTATGGCAATGGTCCCCTGGGACTGACGACAGCCCCAGTGATTGAAGTGGACCACCCCATCGGCTCTGAACTTTTCCACATCGGCCAGAGCCCTGGCCATGCGCCTTTCCGTGGCCCCCAGGGAAGGATGGGAAAGCATTTTCCAGGCCAGGGAGAGGAAAGGCTCCTCCTCTTTCAAAGGCTCCCACCAGACGGCACTGTGCTCTTCAAAGGCTATCACTGCTCCCTTCCCGTCCTCCAGGAGAGCGAAAAGCTCGGCAGGGTAGAATGGTTTGAGGTGCATCCAGTAGAGGCGGACTTTCTGCTTCGCCTGCTCAGGCCTGTTCTCTATAATAAGCTTTTTAAGGTAGTCCCTCAGAGCCCTGTAATAGGCCACTCCGTAAGCTGAGCCGAAAAGGTAGGCAATGAGTCCGAGGTGGCCTATCATTTTGCTCCCTTTTAATGGCGAAGGGACCCGCCGGCGGAGCTCCATCGCCTCAAGGGCCAGGGAACGGGCCTGGTTGGAAAGCTTTATCGCTCTCCTGAGCCCGTCTATATGATACCTGCTCCCTCTGACGCTGGCAAGGCCGGTGGCAACCTCTTCCAGAACCTGTGCAAGGTAGCGGGCTGAATCTTCCCCGGGTTCGGAGGGGAGGTCAATGAGGTAAAAGGGCCTGTTCTGGCTGAAGGCTTCCCAGGCCAGGAAAATTCCGGCCGCCCAGCACGGGTAGTTCACAGCCACGAAAGCCCCCGCCTTCGGGAAAAAGCCTCCTTCGGCCAGGCCTATGGCGGCGCGGTGGAAAGAGCAGAGGTCCCTCGGAACCCCGAACTGGTCGGCCAGGCGCAGGGCTTCCGGAGCAAGCCCCAGGTTTGCAGCCGTCGCAGCCGCTATTTCAGGATAGAAAGGGATGAAGCCGAGCCCCCAGATCAATTCGGGAGGCACGAAGATGTTCGCCCAGACAATCCGCTCAGGGGGAGATGAGTAAAGAAGTCCGGCCAGCCTCAGGGTGAACTCCATGGAAACTTTCTCGTGGGGAGCTTTATTTCCATCCAGCAGGGTCAGAAAGCGCGCAAGGGGGAGGGCAGAAAGAGCTGGCGCAAGGAACTTGAGAAGCCGGAAAGCCCTTTCGGTTTTCACCTGCATCGCACCATCTCCAGGAAGGCCTGAACTCTGGTTATGGTCTGACCGCTCAAGGCTTCGTCCTCTTCCTCCACAAGAAGGCACGGGATGCCCCGCCGCTTTAGGTGGTAAGCAATGAAAGGATATTCCGTAAGGAGGGGGTCGCAGAATTTGTAGCAACTGAAAATAACCCCGCGCACTTTCCGGGTTCCAATCAGCCTTTCGTAAAACTGCAGCCTGCCTGCGGGGTCCATATCCCGGGGGGATGGAGGCTTTCTGAGACAGGCCCAGGCCAGGTTCAGAAGGTTCTCCTCCAGCTCTTCCCCCAGGGGTATCTCCTCCAGAGAGAGTCTGTCGCCGAGCTCTGAGTCCTCCGCCACGACTCTGAAGCCCTCTTCCTCCACCAGCTCCACAAGGGCTCTTTTGACCATCACGCCTCCCGCCAGCATTATTCCCGGCCTTGAGTTGAGGTTGCCGCTGCCCCTGGGGCGTGCTTCTCGCAGCAGTTTTATCGCCTCCTGGGGGGAGGAGAAAGCTTTAACCACCAGATCCCGGAAGGAAAGGGAGTCCAGCGCACTACTTATCCAGAGCTCTTTTATTTTCCTCAGAGCTTTCCGCAGCTCATTCCCCATGGCCATTGCTTCTTTAAGGGTGGCGGGATGGAGATCCCGACCAAGTTGCCCGGCCAGCTTTCTGAACTGGGAAACCAGCCACCTTGCGCCGTGTTCGTCCCTTCTGAGGGGCAGTTCGAGGGTCAGAACGCGCCCTGGAAACATTTCCCCAAGGACCTCGGAAAACCGGCGGTGGGATTCATCTTCCAGTGGCACTATGATGGCTTTCCAGCGGTTCTCCCGGACGAGGGTAGAGGTTAAAAGCTTTAGGTAAGCGCAGAAATTCCTGGGCAGAAGTCCCTCGGCCAAAGAGGTGGTAGCGCCAGAAGGCAGGACCAGGGATGGGCTATACCCCATGGCCAGGGCCAGCTCAAAAGGTATTGCGGGGGAGAGCAATCCCAGTTCTTCGGGCATTTTTTGGCCTTTTTGGATCATTATATGGCTGCGCCCATATTTTGGCAAATCATGGAAAGGAACGAAGCGGGGGTGTTCCACAAAAGGGGGCGGAGGTGGCAGAGCCCCCTCCTGGAGGGTCTGGGGGATGTCCCCCACAGGGGCTAACTTAAGCGTAGGCCAAAAACTGACATCCAGCCGCCACCTCCTGAGAGTTGCTCTCTGAAAGCAATTTCCAGATTGGCGCTGCCGCCGCTTCCGGGGAGCGTCACACAAATAACGCCTCAAGCAGGGCAGAGCAGCCACCACTTGAGCAAAGGTCAAAAACCTTTACGCCTGGCTGGCCTGGCGAACCCGGCGGCGAGCGGCCTCAGCTTTCCGGGCGGGCAAGGCCTGGGCAAAGAGACCCGGGCCCCACACGGGTAGCGGAAAGGCCAGTCCAGGAGGGCGTAAGCCAGGACCAGTTGCAGAAGATCCCTGGCGGGGGAAGCAAAAACTAAAATGGGGGCAAGTTGCCAGTTTCTGAAACTCGCCCACGAGGGGGATGCTGAAGCCAGGCTTAACTGCAGCAAACGGGGGGAGAAATAAAAAAAAGGGCGGGGGGACACCCCCACCCCTCGGCATGAAGGCTCCGCCTCTCTGCACCCCCATCTCCGGGATGGGGGCTTCGCCCCCCTGCCCCCTTCAGGGCACTATGTGGGTGCCTGTTTCACCCTGGATGGCCCGGGTTATGTTTTCGGGATTGGTGATTATGGCCTTCTTCCCGCCATTCTCCAGGTATTTTATGATGGCCTGGATCTTTGGCCCCATGCTCCCAGGCGGGAAGTGGCCTTCGGCGTAATACCGCCTGGCCTCCTCAAGGGTCATCCTGTCCAGCCAGACCTGGCCGGGCTTGTTGTAGTTGAGGGCCACCTTCTCCACTGCCGTGCTGATGAGGAAAAGATCGGCTTTTATCCCGATGGCCAGCAGGCTTGAGGCCAGGTCCTTGTCAATCACGGCCTCCACCCCCTTGAGGGTGCCATCGTCCAGCCTCACCACCGGTATCCCGCCGCCACCCACGGCTATCACCACAAAGCCCTGATTCACAAGGGCCTTTATAGCGTCAAGCTCCACGATCTCCAGGGGGTATGGGGACGGAACAACCCGCCTCCACCCGCGGCCCGCATCTTCCATAACATCCCACCCTTCTTCTTCCTTGCGCCTGAGGGCCTCCTCCTTGCTCATGAAGGGGCCGATGGGCTTGGTCGGGTTCTGGAAGGCGGGGTCGTTCCGGTCCACCACCACCTGGGTGACCACGGTCACGGCCTGCTTTTTCATCCCCTTCTTGAGGAAGGCGTTGTAGAGGCACTGCTGAAGCATGTAGCCGATGGCCCCCTGAGTGTCGGCCCCGCAGGAGTCAAGGGGAACGGGGTGAAGGACATGGCGGGCAAGCTCGGAACGCAGGAGGATGAAACCTACCTGGGGGCCGTTTCCGTGGGTTATAACCACGTCCCAGCCCTCTTCTATCATCCCGGCTATGTGCCAGGCCGTCTCACAGGCCGTGGCGAACTGATCGGGAACGGTCTGATGCTGCGGGTCCTTTATCAGGGAGTTTCCCCCAATGGCCACCACTGCAAGCCCTTTTCTGCCCATAGCTTGCACCTCCTCCGGATGGATTTTACCAGTTAGCCATGGTGAGGACCATTATGGCCTTCTGGACGTGAAGGCGGTTTTCGGCCACATCGTAAATGCAGGAACGGGGTCCGCTGGCCACTGCGTCGGTGACCTCATGCCCCCTATCCACCGGCATGGGGTGGGTGAAGATAGCGTTGGCGGTGCGCTTCATCTTCTCTTCGTCGCATATCCACTCGGGATAGCGGAGGGCTTTCTCAATCTCCTCCTGCTTGTGGAAGACCCCATCCCGATACGCCTGGGGGCTCATCCAATGGCGGGAGTAGACGACATGGGCCCCTTCATAGCCGGAGACGGGGTCGTGGACGATTTCAAAAGTGGTGCCGTTGGCTTTGCAGTTAGCCTTGACCTGCTCAATGACCTCCGGGTCCAGGTCGTAGCCTTCAGGGTAGGCGAGGGTCACGTGCATTCCGAACCTGGAGCCTATGAGGAGGGCTTCCTGGACGGAGCACCAGGAGCGGGCAAGCGCGCCGTGCCCCCAGACAACAAGGAGTTTCTTGCCCCGGATTGCTTCGGGGTCAAGGGGCTTGCCGACGCCGTTCCCCCACCATTCCATCCAGCCCATTATGTCGGCCAGGCCCTGGCAGGGGTGGAATTTGTCGTCGGCCATGTTGATGACAGGGATGTCGGCATAGCGGGCGTATTCCCTTATTAGTTCATCGCCCGCGCCGTAGTAAGGGATTTTATCCTCCAGTATCCTGATGCCGAGGCCCACGCCGTAGCGGCTCATGACCTTGGCCGCATCTTCAATCGTTTCGCCAGCGGTCTTCTCGGTCTTGAGGCGCATGGTTTCGGGGACAAGATACTGGGCGTGGCCTCCGAGTTCCGTTATGGCCGCTTCAAAGGAGATGCGGGTGCGGACCGAGGGGTTGTAGAAGAGCATGAAGAAAGTCTTGCCCTTAAGGGCCTCGCTCCAGCGGGGAGAGAAGCGATCCCTCTTCATCTTGGCTGCCAGGTCAAGGACAGCCCAAAGCTCTTCCAGGCTCCATTCCTGAGTGCAGATGAGGTCCTTCCCGTAGAGATCCATGGCCAGCCTCCTCCTTCAGGGTTTTCTCTTCACCAGGACAGTCCACTGGCCCTTCTGGACCACCTCGCCCCTCTGGTTCAGGAGGGATACATCAAACACCACCACCCCTCCGAGGCCGGGCATCGCCCTCTTCCGGGCAACGGAGGCTTCTAGGTGGACAGTATCCCCTATCCTTATGGGGGCTTTGAACTTCCAGTCCAGGCTGAGGAAAGCCTCCACGGTGCCTTCAAGGAAACCCAGGCGGGATGCCAGGCCCGAAGCGACGGCAAGGCCCAGAAGGCCGTGGGCTATTCTCTCGCCAAAAGGGGTGGATTTAGCGTATTCGGCATCGGTGTGGAGCTGGTTCCAGTCGCCCGAGATGGCGGAGAAAAGGACGATGTCCGCTTCGGTGATGGTGCGCCCGGGCGAGCGGACGGTCATCCCCTCTTCAATGTCTTCAAAGTAGAGGCCCCGGTTCATTTCCAAACCCCCATGAAAATGAGGGGGAGAGCCAGAAGGAGGATAAGGCTCCACCCCGCATAGACGGGCATCGCCTGGACGAAAGTCTTCCTGGCGGCGGCGATCCAGGCCTCGCCAGTTTTAGCCTCCCGCCAAAGAAGGATTGAAAGGATGGCAGTGTTCACGATGTTCCAGCCGATCACGGTCAGGCGGTTTGGGGTGAGGCCGTCCCACCAGGTCCTGTAGATAATGGCCGAGAAGGCGTAGAGGCTCACGATGATCGCCAGCGCGCTCAGAGCCATGTGGCCGCGTTTCACCCACAGGCTCAGCTTTCCGGAAAGCTCCTTATCGTCAACCGGGGTGGTCCAGAGAAGGAGGGCAACTACGGCGAAGAGCATGACGTTGTAAGCGATGAGGGCACTGCGGTTGAAGAATGGCTCCATAAACCTGAAAGGGATGAGGATGATGTAGGCCAGGAGCACCAGTATGGAGGGCAGGAGGAAGAACCGGAGGAGGAGGGTAGTGAACCGGAAGATGGCGGCGAAGTTCTGCTCGCGCAGGCTCCGGAGCGGCTCATAGACCGAGGCCACGGCCAGCACCGGGATGCACCCTGCAGCGCCAGGGATGAAAATCCGGGTAACGGAGTCCGAAAGGTAGAGGTTCATGGTGTAAAGGAGGCCGAAGGAGATGCCGGAGAATATCCCGAGCACTATGCCCATCAATCCCCCCATGACAAGGGCTTCAAGGGACTTGGCCAGGAAGGCGAACCGGCTTTCCACATCCCATTGCCCTTTCAGGATGTAGAGGCCGATGGCGGCCCAGGACAGAAAGATTAGGTGGATCGCCCCCAGGGTGAGGTATTGGCTCCAGAAAAGCTCCCTCTTGATGAGGAAATCGGCAAAGTAGACCCATGAGGCGGCAAAAGCGAGGGCGATGAGTGCGAAGACGAGGAAGTTCGGGAACTGCCGGCGGGTCAGGAAGAGGAACAGGAGGATGAAGGCGGCGCAGATGGGAGCCCAGTAGAGGATGAAGAAGGGGATGCTCTGGCGGGCCATAAGTCTGCCATCGCTCAGCCACCAGAACACGATGCCGTTGGGTATAGCCAGGAGCACAGCCAGGAGCCAGTGCATGGGCAACCGGCCGGGCGCTGCGCCTGCGGTGGTCTCTTCCCTCAGCCGGTAGTGCCAGGCGGCCAGGAGGAGGCTCTGAGGGTTGGCCTGGTAGAGGCTCTCCACCGCTTCGGCGAAGAGCCCGGCTTCCCCTTTCCTCAGGGCCTGGCGGTAAAGCTTCTCCAGGTTTTCCGGGTTCTCAAGGTTGGCCGAAATTTCATCTTTATAGTGCATTTTGTCCCCTCCCCTGAAGGGAAGCCATGGGGATACCCCCAGGGCTTTACCCTCTTTTAAGAATTTTAAAAAAAGAAAGCGGGCTTTAAAGGCCCGTCCGCCTCTGCTGCGCCCGCAATCTAACCCCTGAGCCCCAGCTCCTCCAGCACCTTCAGAACCGGCGGCAGCTCCCAGAGCCACTCAATCCTGAGCCAGAATCCTTCCAGGACTTTGCTTTCGTATTTCCCCTCGCTTCCCTTCATCCTGGGCTGGAACTCCCCCGATG